>NZ_BAAIEW010000034.1:0-33048 GCF_054654515.1 Desulfothermus okinawensis JCM 13304
AAATCGTTAACTTTTTTTGTGTTGCGTTTTCACTCACGCAACGGAGAAAGGACTATATAGATATCACCTCTACTTGTCAACAACTTTTTTTTAAAAAATATATTTTACTCATAACCAATTACAATTATTGATAAATTTTCCTATCAATTACCTCATATATGGCATCAACTAAAATTTCTATCTCTGACTCTTCTATTATGTAAGGGGGCATGATGTAAATAAGATTTAAAAAAGGTCTTATCCACACCCCTTTTTCCACAAAAAACCTCTGTATTTTAGCTACATCCACATTTTTTTCAGTTTCCACTACCCCTATTGCACCAAGTACTCGAACATCCCTAACCCCTGGCAAAAACTTTATCCTTTCCATTTCTTCCTTTAAGGTCTTTTCTATTTTCCTTACCTTCTCTTTCCAGTTACTGGACAAAAGAAGATCTATTGATGCATAAGACACAGAACAGGCAAGGGGATTGCCCATAAATGTGGGACCGTGCATAAAAACCCCTGGCCTCCCTTCTGATATTGTCTTGGCAATATCTCTTGTACAAAGGGTAGCCCCAAAACTCATGTAACCACCAGTTAATGCCTTGCCAACACACATTATATCTGGATCAACCCCAGCCAAATCACTTGCAAATAGTTCACCAGTCCTTCCAAATCCAGTTGCTATCTCATCAAATATTAACAACAAATTATATTCATCACACAACTTTCTCAACTTCTTAAGATATTCTACGTGGTAAAACCTCATACCCCCTGCACCCTGTACCACTGGTTCTAATATTACAGCAGCTACTTCTTTGTGGTGGCTTTCAATTAAATTTTTTATATCCAATATATCCTCATCGTCCCACTTAGAACCATAAGGTATTTTAGGCTCCCTGGCAAAATAGTGTTTTGGCAAGATATTTTTAAAGATCTCATGCATACCTGTCACAGGATCACAAACCGACATGGCCCCAAAGGTATCCCCGTGGTATCCCCGTCTAATGGTAATCAACTTGGATTTCTCTCCCATATCTTTTGAGATCCAATATTGGAAGGCGAGTTTTATTGCAACTTCCACTGAAACAGAACCTGAATCTGTAAAAAATACAGCATCCATTGACTTAGGGGTTATTTCAGTTAGTTTTTTGGCCAATCTCACTGCTGGTTCATGGGTAAACCCACCAAACATCACATGGGCCATATTCTCTAGCTGTTCCTTTATGGCCTCATTTAATATTGGATGATTGTATCCATGTATAACAGCCCACCAGGAAGCCATGCCATCTATGAGTTCTCTTCCATCACAAAGTTTAATTCTAACCCCTTTTGCTTCTTCAACTGGATAAACAGGCAAGGGATTTTTCATTGATGTATATGGATGCCATATGTGGTGTTTGTCAAAATCCAGAAGTTCTTTTATATTCATCCTATTACCCCTTCCACACCTGTATCTTTTAACTTTTTAACTGCCTCATTCACAACTTTAGATATATTAATAACTTTCCTATACCCAAAAACTTATTTTTATATCTAAAAACACCATATTAGACTTTACAAAAACCCCTTTTCCTTTAAAATAGAAAGGGTCTATTATATTAACCCAAGTTTGTCATTTTGATAAACTTGGGTTAGGTAAAAATATTTCCAACTGATTTAATTTTAAAAATTCATTAAAAGAACTTTGATCTGTTTCATAGTCTACCTCTGACCACTAGAATTCTTTAAGGAACTGTGTTTATGGCTATATTACAACACATTTTATTAAAAAAAGGTACCTCAACCAAGTTAGATATTGTAATCAAAGAACAAAATCAAAAACTCCAACAAAAAAGTGAAGTACATTATTTGTGTAAGTTTTGCAAAACCAAAATCACGTCAGCCAAGTACAAGATTAAAGTAAATGGAAAATTTAGACATGTTTGTGCAAATCCCCATGGTTATTTATTTGAGCTTGGATGCTTTTCAAATGGTAAAAACTTTGTACCTGCTGGAAATCCCAGCAAGGAGTTTACATGGTTCCCTGGCTATGCATGGCAAGTAATTTTATGTGCTACGTGTTTTGCTCACCTGGGATGGTTATACACAACCTCAACTAACTCTTTTCTTGGCCTAATACTCACAAATCTTATTGAAGAAAATAGCTAACCTTAAATTACAAGAATAAGGGGTGGAATAGCATCCCACCCCTTATTCTTTGTCCTATGTGTTTCTTAAATTTTGTATTATATCATATAGTTCCTGGGATATCCTGGTAAGGTCAATAACTGCTTGGGCTGACTGGTTCATTGCTTCAGCAGTTTCCTGGGAAATAGTTGAAATGTTGGAAATAGTCTCGTTAACCTCTGATATGTACGAGGTAAACTCTTCCATGGTCTTGGCAACTTCTTGGACTTCAGATGCTAATTTTTCAATAAATTCAACAACTTCATTCAATCTCTTCCTGGAATCCTTGGCAATTACGTTTATTTTATCAATGGTTTCCGCTGCATTGTGCGTATATTGAATATTCTCATTCACACTCTCTTTGACTTTCTTTATAAATTCTCCCACTTCACCTGTTGCTGTCATAGTCTTTTCAGCAAGTTTTCTCACTTCATCTGCAACCACTGCAAATCCCCTGCCTGCCTCACCTGCCCTTGCAGCCTCTATTGCTGCATTTAGAGCAAGGAGATTGGTTTGATCAGCAATATCTCTTATCACCTCAGTTATCTGGTCAATTCCTTCGGCATGGTGTCCTAGCTCTTCCATGGTTTCCCTAAGGGACTTGGAATTTTCATATAGATATGATATGTTGGCTACCAATTCCTTTACCATATCCTCTCCCTCTTTAGCCTTGAGTTTAGTCTCTTGTGCCAATGTGGCAAGTTGTAAGATATTTGATTGCTTTTCTTGAATTGACAGGTTTATTCGTTCCATGGATTCAGTAACATCTCTAACCATTAATTCCTGTTCCCTTGTGCCCTTTGCTGTTTCTTCAATTTGTGAAGACATCTGCTCTGTTGCTGAAGAGAGCACCTCCACTATCTCCTGTAGCTGATTTGCAGCCTGTCTCATACCTTCAGCCTTTGCTTCCTCTGCCTTTTTTCTAGCATCTTCAGCTAATCTTAAAGCATCCCTGGCTTTCTTTGATTCTTCCAATGCCCTTTGTTCCTTTTCCCTTGAAGCCTTAAAGAGTTCCTTTAGACTAATAATCATGCTCCTCAAAGAACCGTCTAAAAGATAGCCAATTTCATCCCTTGAAACCACGTTTATTTGAACATCTAAATTTCCCTCTGAAACCTCATCTGTAACCCTGATGACTTCATTTATGCCCTGGGTAACTAATTTACTCAAAAGATAGGCAGAAAGGATTCCCCATATACATGTGCCTAAATAAAATATAATGCCCTTTTTTAGGAAAAACATAAATGCATCGCCTAGTTCCTGGCTATTGTGAAAAGCTGAAAGCCCAACTATGACCATACCTATGCCACCACCAAAAAATAGGAGTAAAGAAGCCTTAAATATCCTTGCCCTTATCCCAAATGCCTTGTGTTCCCTAGATAAAGGGATGTCAGATGTCCATCTCTCCCATTCAGCACTTAGGGCCAAATCAAAAGGAGGCCAAAAAATGAAAAGTAGAGCCACAGAAAGCAAAACATCCATTGTATATTCCATTGGATCAATAAACTCCCGGCCAAATATCGCAAAATTTGGACCTATAGTGGCCATTATTGTTGCCATTATCAAATACCACTTGGGAAGGGAAGAAGCCCTTTTTTGGGCCACTACCAGATCTTTCTCATTCCTGGTCGTACGGTAAGTTTCTACATCTTTTATATGCCGCCAAAGTATATAATAGGCAACTGGCATAAATATGGCCAACCACAATATCCCTCCAATACCAAATTGTATCTTCATTAATTCTTTAAGACTCCATAGTTTTAAAAAAACATTTATACCAAACCATACATACACTACAATAATAAACTGAAAAAACCAGAGGAAATAAAACTTCTTTTTTCCTGATTCTATCATTTTTTGTCCTCCTTGAAATTGTCTGTTGAAGTAAACTAATTGGGAAGAAAGTAATTACACTCCTTTTGTATTGGCATAATTACAGTACTCAACATGTATTTTTTTCTCAATAGACTCTGGAACAAGTCCCATCAATGATTTTTTTTGTGCCACCTTATGTCTAATAAGAGAGCTGCTGATCTCCAGTCGGGGAATTTCTATATAGTGTAGTTTATATTTACCAATATTCCATGTGTATTTTTCTTCTTTTTTTATCTTAAAATTTGAACTTATAAAAAGTTCCAGGTTTTTCAGATCTCCCTCTCTCCTTCCAACCACTATAAAATTACTTAAGTCAAAAAGTTCTCTCCACTTATACCAATTAGTTAAGTGCACTATTTCATCCCCTCCAATTACAAAATATAGGTCATGATCTCCATATATCTTTCTCAACTCTCTTAAGGTAGTTACAGTATAAGATGGCCCATTCCGATTAGCTTCTATGGTATTGAGTTTCAAAAACGGAATTTTTTCTATTGCCATTTCTAGAAGTTCCACACGTTTTTCAAATTCAAGCAATTTTCTATCCAGTTTATGGGGTGGTCTTGGAGCTGGGATAAATTCAACTACATCTAAGTCCATTTGCTCTTTTACTTCAATGGCCACCCTAAGGTGGCCATTATGAACAGGATTAAAGCTTCCACCCACAAGTCCTATCTTCATGTTTCCCTCAAAGATAGTGTTCTCACAAATCTAAATACGCACCTGTCCTTCACCAAAGGCCACAAACTTTGTTGATGTGAGCTCTTTAACCCCCATTGGACCGTATGCATGGAGTTTAGAAGTGCTAATTCCTATTTCTGCACCCAGCCCCAGTTCTCCCCCATCATTAAATCTAGTGGATGCATTGACAAGTACCAGTGATGCGTCCACCTCTTTTAAAAATTTCATGGCCCTTTGATGGTTGTTTGTCAAAATGGCCTCAGTATGATTTGAGCCATATTTCATAATGTGTTCTTGAGCTTCGTCCTGACTGGCTACCACCTTAACCGCCATTTTAAGTTCCAAAAACTCATATCCAAAATCTTCAGACCTGGCCTCCTCGGCCCATTTTTCCAAATAGTTATAAGATTTTTTATCTGCCTTGAATAAAACACCTGCCCCTCCCAATTTTTCTCCCACCTTTGGGAGCAGGATAGGTGCAACTTTTTCGTGAACCAATAGACATTCTAAGGCATTGCATACACCTGGTCTTTGGACCTTTGCATTATATATTATTTCAACAGCTTGATTAACATCCACATCTTGGTCAACATATATATGACAAACACCCTTGTAGTGCTTTAAAACTGGCATCCTGGCTCCATCAACAACAGCCCTAATTAGCCCTTCTCCGCCCCTTGGGATTATAACATCAATATATTCATCTAATTTTAACATCTCAGTAACAGCTTCTCTGTCAGTGGTTGGAATAAGCTGAACTGCATCCTTTGGTAAATCCACCTGAGAGAGGGCCTTTGAAAACAATTTGGCCAACACCTGATTTGAGTAAAAGGCCTCAGATCCACCGCGAAGTATAACTGCATTGGAAGCCTTGATGCACAAAATTCCAGCATCAATTGTAACATTTGGACGAGACTCATAAATCATACCAATGACCCCCAGGGGGATCCTCATCTTACCTACCAAAAGTCCATTTGGTCTTTTCCACATGGACTCTATTGCCCCAACTGGATCTGGTAGGGATGCAACCTCTAAACACCCCTTTCTCATGGACTCTATAACCTTGTCAGATAGGGTGAGCCTATCAATTTTTGCACTGCCAAGACCCTTTTGCTCAGCCAGCTCCAAATCCTTTCTATTTTCCTCCTGAATATATGTCTTTTCAGATTCAAGCATATCTGCGAGCAACATAAGGGCCTTGTTTTTTTTCTCAGTGGATGCATTTGCCATTAATTTTGAAGCCATTTTAGCACGTTTTGCTATATCCAATACCAAATCTCTTATATTAGACATATTTAACCTCCACACCTTTTTAGATTTTTATTTTATCACCTGGCAATGGAATAAAGACATTTATGTCACTAAAATCCTTTTTATTTTTGTCAAAATATGAAACAATGCCATCCCTTGCATCCCTTTGCATGTGAACAGCTGCAAAGTTTTCTGCACCAACCCTTCTGGCAAACTCTATACAGGCCAGGAAATTTCCATGGCCGTAAATATCCTGGTCCAATAAAAATGTCTCCTGGACCATGAGATCACACCCTGATGCTATCTTATATGATCCTTCTTTAGGGGGACCATCGCCACTATAATATAATGTTTTCTCCCCATCAGAAGTTCTCACTCCCAAATTTGGTTGGGAATGACCAGTATATGCTGGGGAAAATATTATGTCTTCTATTTCCTTTTCATCTCCTTCAACCAATTCATGAAATATATAATCAAAGGAAATCTTATCTGCCAGGGTGGGAAATGCCAGCTTCATTGCAGAGGTAACAACATATTTGATCCCTTTATGTCCAACAAAATGAAGGGGCCGCTCTCTTCCCTGTTCCCAGAATCTCAGCAAAAGTAGAGGAAGGCCCAAAAAATGATCTCCATGGAAGTGAGATATCCATACAATATCTAACTTATTTACATCTTTTTCATATTTAAAAAATTCATGGGCCACGCTAAAACCACAGTCCATGAGCACAGCCTTTTGGTTTCGAGTGTAGACTAGTAGAGAAGTATTTGGACACCTCTCATCGCATGCCTCACCAACACCTAAAAAAATCACCTCCATATACGTCTCCTCAAGCAAATATAGTTATACAAGTTCTGTATCCTGTTCCCTGGGATACTTTGACTTTTAACTGCCTATAAATTATTTTGACCTTTTTATTCTAAGAGGTTATAACCACCTTTCAAAAAAATAATTTTATTCACAAACTACACGGAGGTGAACCCAAATGCAAGCCAAAAAACAAGACAAACTCTCTATACCAATAGAAGAGGAAATAGCAAAAGAAGCAATGCCCATTGTGGAATGGATTATGTCGCACTTAAAGGAAATAATCATTGGCACTTTAGTCATAGTCCTTGTGGCAGTCTCCTATTCAGGATACAAGGTCTATACCCAACATGCTTTAAATAAAGCCAAAAAGGAGCTGGGTAGCATATTAGTCCTAAAAGATAACAACCAGAAAATATCTAAATTAAATAATATGCTTGGGGAGGCTCCATCAAATATTAAACAGGCCATACGACTTGAGATGGCTAAACTATACATAAATACAAAACAATATAAAAAAGCCCTTTCAATGTTTAAGGAAATCGCAAAAAAAAGTGACGATCCAGATGTTAAGGTTATAGCACAGTTAGGAGAAGCCAATTGTCTGAAACTTATGGGTAAAAAGGTGGAGGCCTTAAAGATACTGGACAAATTAAAAGACAATGATCAATATGAGCAAATAGTTACAATGGAAATTGCAAAACTAGCAGAGGATACTGATAATATAAATGAAGCCCTATGGGCATATAAAAAGTTGAAGTTAAATGTGGGTGCAAATGATCCAACTGGTATGTTTTATCAATATAAAATAGCTCAGCTAGAGCAAAAACTACAAACTACTATAAAGGGAAAGTAATTATGGGAAACATATTGCTTGATTCCAAGGCAGGATCAAAACACCTTATTTTAGGAAATGAGGCTATTGTCAGAGGCGCAATTGAGGCTGGAGTTGGTTTTGTATCGGCCTATCCTGGGACCCCTTCCTCTGAAGTTCCTGACACTTTTTTTAAACTCTCTCCATATGGAGAATTTTATTTTGAATATTCAATAAATGAGAAAGTGGCCCTTGAAGTTGGTGGGGGGGCAGCCCTTGCAGGAATTCCCACGCTGGTAACCATGAAACATGTAGGGGTAAATGTTGCTGCTGATCCCCTGATGAGCCTTGCTTATATTGGCACACCTGGAGGTCTTGTACTCTTAAGTGCAGACGATCCTGGATGCCACTCTTCCCAAAATGAACAGGACAATAGATATTACGTCCGTCTAGCTGGTCTACCCTGTTTCGAGCCTGCAACTGCACAAGAGGCAAAGGACATGACAAAAGAGGCACTGGTTTTGTCCAGGAAGTGGCAACAGCCAGTTATGCTTCGTACCACCACCAGGGTAAATCATCTAAGGGGCCCAGTTGTGTTTGGAGAAAAAATTCAAGCTCCAAAGGCAAACTTTAAAAAGGACCCATTTAGATTCGTTCCCCTTCCTGCAATTGCAAGACTACGTCATCCAATTCTCTTAAAAAATCTGGAAAAAATAAGAAAAGAGATTGAAAACCATCCATTTAACAAGGCCAGGATAAAGACTAAAAAGGGAATAATCGCATCTGGAATCTCCAGGGCCTACTTAAATGATGTGTTAAGTGATTTAGACCTCTTTGACCAAATATCTGTGTTTGAGCTGGGAATTACCTATCCTTTACCAGAAGACACCATATTAGATTTCTTAAAACAGATGGATGAAGTACTCATATTAGAAGAACTGGAACCCATTTTAGAGGATAGTGTGCGTGTCATTTGCCAAAAGAACGAGTTAAGTACAAAGGTATATGGAAAAGACAATAATCTTACCAGGCTCTTTGAATACTCCACAAAAAAAATAGAACAGGCAGTTTTAAAATTTCTGGGAAAACCTGAGAGAAAATCTCAGGCCTGCGAAGAAGAAAAGGATCTACCAGGAAGACCCCCAAACCTGTGTGCTGGATGTCCCCACAGGGCAGTATATTATTCTGTTAGAAAGGTCTTTGGAGATGAGGCAATATATGCAACAGACATTGGCTGTTATACCCTTGGTTTTTTGCCTCCTCACAGGGCATGCGACTTTTTATTTTGCATGGGTTCCTCAATATCTGGGGGATCAGGAATGGCAAAGGCCACTGGTAAAACTGTAATTGGCTATATTGGGGATTCCACCTTCTTCCATTCAGGTGTCACTGGACTTATCAATGCTGTCCACAACAATCACAACCTCCTGGTAATAATCTTAGACAACCAGACCACAGCCATGACTGGACATCAACCCCATCCTGGAGTTTTAAAGACTCCTTTAGGGGAGAACAAACACAGGGTTGACATAGAGGCAATAGTGAGGGGATGTGGTGTAACAAATGTGGAAAAGGTAAATCCACTAAATTTGAAAAAGACCTTATCTGTGCTAAATAAATTTAAAGATATAACCGGGGTCAGGGTGATAATTGCAGAGCAACCCTGTACCTTATTTGCTGCAAGGGTTTTAAAGAAAAGGCCTCTCACTTATGCATATGTGGAGTCACAACATGAAGAAGTAGAAAAATGTCTAAAGGAACTTGCATGTCCAGCCTTTTATAAAAAAGATGGGAAGATCTTTATTGATGAACATTTGTGTGCTGGTTGTATGTTCTGTGTACAAATAACAAAATATATCAAGTCAAAGAAAAGGGAGTCATAATGAATAAAATGAGAATATTTTTAGCAGGGGTAGGTGGACAGGGAACACTTACTGCCACCAATTTAATCTCTCTAATTGCCCTGGATAAAAATATAGATGTAACATCAGGCGAAATCCACGGCATGGCCCAAAGGGGCGGCATAGTGGAGTCCACTGTACTCCTAGGTGGCTATCTAAGTCCTAAAATTGATTTAGGTGAAGCAGATATGTTGTTGGGCTTTGAACCTGTGGAGACCCTACGCGCTCTTAAATACTTGAAAAAAGGTGGAACTGTTGTCTGGAACACAAATCCAACCTATCCTGTAGGAGTGTCAACTGGTATGGAAAAATACCCGGAAATGGATTATATTGAACACAAAATAAACCAATGTGCAGATAAGACCTACAAGCTTCCTTGCATTGAGATTGCTGACAAGGCTGGTACCACCAAATGTGCCAACATGGTACTCTTGGGAGCATTTTTTTCAATAGATGTATCACCATTCACTTTAATAGAGCTAGAACAAGGTATTAAAAAATATATGTCCCCCAAAATACAGGAAATAAATATTAAGGCAGCGAGGTTAGGCAGTGAAGCATTTAGTAGTTAATTCTAGATAACAAGGGATAGGAGGTGGCTAAGATGCCTGTATATGAATTCTACTGTAAAAAATGCCATATGATATTCAACTTCCTATCAAGACGCATAAACACAAAAGACACCCCTATCTGTCCAAAATGCAAAAGCAAAAATATGCAAAGAAAGGTGTCCATCTTCTCTGTAATCTCCTCTTCAAAAAAAGAACAAGGGGAAGGAGAGATGGACGATCCAATCTCAAAGATTCTCTCCCAAGTAGATGAGCAAAAATTGGAAAAGGCCATAGCCTCACTTGCAGACCAGGCAGATAAAATAGACGAAGAAAACCCCAAGGACGTTGCCAAGATAATGAAAAAACTCTTTGAAACAACCGGACTAAAGATGGGTGGCGCAATGGAAGAGGCCTTAAAACGCCTTGAGGCAGGAGAGGACCCTGAGAAAATTGAAGAGGAAATGGGAGAGTTATTTGAAGACGAAAACTCCCTTTTTGATCTGAAAAAGACAAAAATATCAAAACTTCTGCCCCCTAAAGAGGATCAAACACTGTATGATATGGAAGAGTATATTAGATGACCCAATCAAACAATCAAGGTATATATGGAGTATTCTCCACTATCAAAACAGGGAAAATAGGAGCGTGGCAGACACAAAAAAAGAGTCGTCACAAACTACTCTTCTATGCTCAAGAAATAGACCATGAGACCATATGTATCCAGCCCATAAATAAGAACTTTGTCCCTTCTGGCCCAAAAACTGTTATCTCTAAAGAAGAATTTTTACAAAAATTCACACCAGAGCCAGATGTATACTTAAACAAGGTATATCCTTCTATGAGGGAACTCCAGAAAACTATTGCAAGGGGGGAGCGACACAGAAAAAATAAAGAATATTATAGCGCTGAATATGAGTTTAAAAATGCCCTAAAGATAGATGAAGAAAATATAAGAGCCACCTTTGGGATTGGCCTAACATACCTCGATAGGGGAGAGTTAGACAAGGCTAAAATGGTATTCAAAAGGATTTATAATCTTAACGGTGCATTTGAAAGAGAACACAAACACCTATTTAATGAATTTGGTATTAAACTGAGAAAAAACAAATTATATAAAGAGGCACTAAAATATTATCTAAAGGCATACACATTGGAAAAATGGGACGAACATCTATTTTTCAATATTGCACGGGTATTGTATGAATTAAAAAAATTTAAACCAGCACTTGAATTTATAAACAAAGGCCTAAAAATAAATCCCCACTTTCAAGAAGGAATACAACTAAAAAAAACCATAGAAAAGGAGTTAATAAAAAAATCCTCAAAAATAGGACAGTCAAATGGATGATAAATTCTTTGGAGAATATTTAGTTTCAAAGGGAATAATAGATAAACATACCTTAAACAGACTTTTAGAAGAACAAAGTAAAACCTATAAAAAAATAGGAGATCTATGCATTGAGAAGGGACTATTAGGCAAAGAAGAAGTAAAAAAAATCATTAGTATTCAACGTAAAAAAGACCTTCCTTTTTGTGAAATTGCAAAAGACTTAAACTTCCTTACACAAAAACAAATAGATGATATTTTATTTTTACAGGAAGTAACAAATCTACGTTTAGGGGAATTACTTATCAAAAAAAATATTATAACGTCTAAGGAAATGTCAAATTTCTTAAAAGAGTATATACAGATACAAAAGGAAAGAGAAAAAATTCTTATTAATGCAATAGAAAAATTAAACAGAAAACATATAAAATTAATAATAGACGTGATAAAAAATTATTTTCTCAGGATAAAAAACACCATATTAAAACCAATTTATATTAACAAAAATATTGACGATATTAGATTAGATCCAGTTTTAGAAGTTAAAATCTATAACTGTTATGAAGATATATTTTATATAAAAATCTTTAATGGAAATGATATGTTAGATGATTTTATAGAAGTTGCTAACAACTACCTTTCAAATAAAAAGATTATATTTGAAATAAATAAATCAGACAAAATAGAAGATATTCAAATTAAAAACAATATAATATTTTACTCATCCAGAAATAACACAGTGATATTATTTTACTAAATAAGGACTCAAAATATGAAAAAAGCAAATGAGTTAAGATCAGTTTTATTAAAAATAGCTGGAAGAGGATATAAGGCGTATAAAGACATTGCTGGTAGCTATGACATGGGAACATTTATCTTGATGATTGACCATGTCCAGAGTGATCCATTTGCCCCACCATCAAAGATTAGAATATCAATTGACCAGAATATAGCAAAATTTCCCCTGGAATTATTCTCAAATAGATCCAAAAAGACAGGACTTGAAGATTTTTTAGGGAGAAAATTCAGGGATTATAGTCAGCTGTTCATGAAAAAAAAAGGAACTGGATCAAGTGGAATAATCTTGATTGATGCAGGGCTTCAGGAAATAATTGAAAGGACGTCTATTAAAGTATCAAAGGATAAAATTGAAGCCCGAATATATATAGGTCTTCCAGCAGCAGGAAGAAGGATCCTTGCCAGGGAGGCAGAAGATATATTCTTTCATATATTACCTCAAATAATTGAAAAGAGCTTGATCTATAAAAATCTACCCCATATAGAGCTAACTCATTTTGTCTACTTAAACGAAGATCAGGATATTTTGAGAAATAAGCTAAAGGAACATGGACTTGTTTGTTTTGTTGGCAATGGATCTATCCTTCCAAGGGAGAGTGGGGTCAGTGACAGGCCCATGAGTAAGGGTTCGCCCACACCCTTTTTATCTCCCCCTTCCCTGGAGGTGGAATTTGATTTGCCTTACTCTGGAAAGATAAAAGGCATGGGAATTCCCAAAGGTGTCACTTTGATAGTGGGAGGAGGATATCACGGAAAATCAACCCTTTTAAAGGCAATTGAAAGGGGGGTATACAACCATATACCAGGTGATGGAAGAGAATTTGTGGTAACTGTAAAAGATGCTGTAAAGATCAGGGCAGAAGATGGGAGATTTGTAGAGGGGACAGACATATCTCCTTTTATCTCAAATCTCCCAGGCGGTGTGGATACATTTAATTTCAATACCCAAAACGCAAGTGGATCCACCTCTCAAGCAGCCAACATTATGGAGGCCCTGGAATCTGGCGCATCACTCATTTTAATGGACGAAGACACATGTGCCACCAATTTTATGATCAGGGATGGAAGGATGCAAAGGCTGGTGTCCAAATCATGTGAACCCATAACCCCTTTTGTGGACAGGATAAAAGAATTATACGAAAAACTTGATGTATCCACTATACTTGTATTAGGTGGTTCTGGAGACTATCTGGATATAGCAGACCTTGTAATTATGCTTAAGGAATACAGGGTCATTGATGTAACTAATAAGGCCAAAAAAATTTCCAAAGAGATAAAAAACTTCAGGAAAAAGGAAACCCTGGTGCCAATGGGACCTGTAAAAAAGAGAAAAATAGGACCAGGCTCCATTAAAATAACTCCAAGGGACAAAATAAAGGCAAAGGGAAAATCAAATATCCTCATTGGAAAACAGTCAATTGATATGAGTTTTGTTGAACAATTGGTAGATCCATCTCAGACCAATGCCATTGCTTGTTTTATTGAACATATCCACAAAAAATATCTGCGTGGAACAGACTATATAGTAAATATTGTGGAGAAAATTTTTAAAGAGATTGAGAAAAATGGCCTTGAGGTAATATCAAGATCCGCTCCAAAACATCCAGGCTCTCTGGCAATGATTCGAAAACACGAAGTCATGGCTGCTATAAATAGATATAGGCTACTTAAGACCAAATCTTAGCCCAGGTTTGTGAAAACCAGGGCGAGTTTTGTCTCTATACATCTTATTCCATATGATTACTTGACACATAAACCCACTTCAAATATTCTTTTATTAGGGAGATTCCAGGAGTTGGAGGATCGTCGCTCCCAGAATTTTCTGGGAGAGGAAAGTCCGGGCTCCACAGGGCAGGACGCTGGGTAACGCCCAGAGGGAGTGATCCCTGGAACAGTGCCACAGAAAACAGACCGCCCCACACCCACTTTGATGGAGACTAACCCTTCTATGCACATACTAGTCTAACTCAAAGTGGGTGTGGGGTAAGGGTGAAACGGTGAGGTAAGAGCTCACCAGCTGCTGTGGTGACACAGCAGGCTAGGCAAACCCCGTCTGGAGCAAGACCAAATAGGAAGGCATCTTGGACTGGCCCGGTCCAAGCCTTCGGGTAGGTCGCTTGAGGTTGGGAGCAATCCCAATCCCAGATGAATGACGATCTAAAACAGAACCCGGCTTACTCCCAACTCCTGGAATCATTTTTTACTTTTTAATAGGAGCAGCCATGAATATACTTTCAGTAATTTTTCCAATCCTTGTAGTTGGTCTGATGATATTTTTTTTATTTATAGGATTTAAATCAAAATCCAGGCAATCATCAAGGTCTTCATTTATAAACAATGAAAGATACATAGACGATGATCTTGATGATATGGACTTTGACTACAATGATGAAGAAGAATATGATGACAATGATGACAGCGATAACGATGACTTTGACTCATGTGATGATGATTGATCTCACCGTCATTTTCCGGTCACTTATTTAATATATCCCTGTTCTTCCAGATAGAGAATAATTTGTTGAGCTGCTTCCTGGGGTGTTAGTTCTGTAGTGTCGATGGTAATCTCAGGATTTGATGGGGGAATGTAAGGATCATCTACCCCTGTGAAATTCTTAATTAATCCCTTTTTTGCCTTTGCATACATACCTTTTCTATCCCTTTGCATACACACATCAAATGGAGTTGCCACATGGACTTCTATATATCCTCCATATCTACTTATAAGTTCCCTATTATATCTTCTGGATTCTTCATAGGGTGCTATTGGGGCACAAATGGCTATTCCACCATTTTTTGTTATCTCACTTGCAACAAATCCAATTCTCCTGACATTTATCTCCCTGTGCTCTTTTGAAAAGTTTAGTTCTGAAGACAGATATTTTCTTACAATATCACCATCTAAAAGGGTAACAGGCCTATCCCTGAGTTCCATGAATTTCACATACAATATCTTTGCAATTGTAGACTTACCCGCACCGGGCAGACCAGTTAAAAATACAGTAAATCCCTGTTTATGTCTTGGTGGATACGTATGTTTTAATTCTTCTACAACCTCTTTAAAGGAAAACCATTCAGGGATCTCCATATCAAATTCCAATCTCCGCCTGAGTTCAGAAGAAGAGAGCCTTCTAACTTTCATACCTTTTTTAACTTCTGCCTCTGGAATATACCTGCCCTCGTCTTCAAAATAGACCATTGGAGTAATGGGAACCATCTTGATACCTATTTCATCTTCATACCCCTTCACCTTTTTTTGTGCAGATCCCATTGGATAAAAAAGATTTGAGTTATTCCCTGAATGCATAAAGGGATCAGCATGATCTGGGGCAACCAGAAAATGGGTACATCCATAATTTTTTCTGATTATTGCCTGAAGCACAGCCTCCTTTGGACCTGCCTTTCTACTTGCAAATGGAAGCAGGGCAAGTGTTATTATATTTTTAGGAAAATGTTTAACAAATGCCTGGTAACACCGAATCATGGTAAAATGATCTAAGTCCCTTGGATTAGGTATCCCCACAACAGGATTTAAAAATATAGATGCATTTACCTCTCTGGCAGCCCTTAGTATCATCTCCTTATGGGCACAGTGCAGTGCCTTTTCTGTATGAAAACCAATAACATTTCTCCATCCCATTGAAGAAAAGAACCTGTGGACTTCAGAGGGAGGTTTTCTAAGTTCCACAAAATCATAATGTATAGGAAGGGAAATTCCCTCCAATCTGCCACCTAAATAGTATTCATAGGTCTCGTGATACAGCGCAAAAACAGATGGATGTTTGTTTTCATCCTCTGTACCATATATCTTTCTGGCCTCATATCTCTTATCTGGGCGATAAATATCCTCAACATGGAGTATTGCAAGCAAAAACCCCTCACCATCAAGAAGTGCCAGAGGCCCTCCCTTTGATATTTTATCAACCACTTTTTTGGGTACATCTAAATATATGGGAATTGGCCAAACTGTTCCATCTATGAGCCTTTCATTTTCAAGCACTGAGATATATTCTTTTTCATTTAAAAATCCCTTCAAAGGGTAAAAGGCTCTATTTAGTAACAATTCCAAATCACAGAGCTGTCTTTCATTTAAGCTATAAGTTGGATAATCTAAGGATTTCTCTTTTAATTCTTCTACCCTTCTAAAGTGTACAAGTAAACTTTCAGAATATTCATCCTTCATCTATTTATCCTCTGTTTTTCCTCTTTTTTACCTTTATCCTTTCCACGACTTTTTTATAATAAATCTGATCCAATTCAAGATAAACTGGAGTCTTTCTCTGTAGATTTATTTTAGACACAATTAGATTTAATTTCTGCACTTTCCTGTAAACTTCCTGTTCATCTTCACATTCCTCTAGCATTGAACATATATTTTCCACCTCTTTTCTCTGTTCTATCTCTGGATGTATGTAACCAGCATTTTTAAGTATCCTGTATGCAAGTCTATACTCTGGAGGTATATGTGAATCATCATCTAATCTAATGGGCTTTCCCTTTCCTTCAAGAGAATCGAATTCACCATTTTCCATTGCCTCTTTTATCTTCTTCTCGGCAATCATCTCTAAAACTGCAAAGTAATTGTCCATTTGTAGTGGGAAATAAAAAAATAAATTCTAATTATTACAATAAATTAGTCCAAGTTTTGATAAACTTGGGCTAAAAAAACATAAAAATCACCCATTCAAATATCTATCAATCCTATCCATGGCAACCTTTATATTATCCAAGGAATTTGCATATGAAAATCTTATAAACCCCTCTCCATTTTGCCCAAAATCAATTCCCGGGGTCACTCCAACGTGAGCATTTTTCAGGATATCAAAGGCAAATTTATATGAATCTTGTGTAAATCTTTTTGCATTGGCAAAAACATAAAATGCACCTGTTGGTTCCACCACTATCTTAAAGCCAATATCCCTGAGTCTTTTTATTATATATTTCCTTCTCTCATCATAGATCTTTTTCATCTCCAACACGTCTTGTTCTGCACATCTAAGGGCAGCCAGGGCAGCGTATTGTCCAATTGATGAGGCACAAATAAAAAGGTTTTGTGCAAGAGATTGAATACACCTCACAAAATCCTTTGGTGCTATCAGATATCCAAGACGCCATCCTGTCATTGCATATTTTTTTGAAAATCCATTTAATACAAAGGCCCTATCAGTAAATTCCAGAATTGAATGTTCCTGTCCTTCATATGTAAGTCCGTGGTATATCTCATCTGAAACCACATATAATCCTAAATCTGCAATCTCCTCCATATTTTCCCTGGACAAAAGGGTGCCTGTTGGATTTGCAGGGGAATTTATCAGGATTGCCTTTGTATTTTTAGAAATCTTTTCTCTAACATCTTTTATATTAAATTGAAAACCATTGTCTTCATAAACCTTTACATGTTTTGGTATGCCATCTGAAAATTTTATAAAGGTGTCGTAACACGCATAACCTGGATCAGATACTATCACCTCATCACCCATATCTAATAGGGCTCCAAAGCTAAGGAGCATGGCAGGGGAAGTACCTGATGTAATTATTATCTGATCAGGCTCAATATCCACATGGTAGTTTTTTTTATAGTCTTTGCAGATTTCCTCTCTTAATTCCCTTATACCCAAACTGTGGGTATATTTGGTCTTACCCTTATCAATTGCCATTTTTGCAGCTTCACTAACGCATTGAGGGGTATCAAAATCAGGCTCACCAACCTCCAGATGGATAATGTCTATACCTTGAGTCTCCATCTCCTGTGCTGCCTCAAGGACCTCCATTACCATAAATGGTTTGATTTCCTGTACCTTTTTACACAAACTCATATAGCTTACTCCACATCCCAGATTGTTCCATTAGGTGTATCTTTTATGATAACTCCAATTTCTTTTAATCTTCCCCTTATCTCATCTGCCCTTTTGAAATCTCTACTTTTTCTTGCCTCCATCCTTTGTTGGATGAGCTTTTCCACCTCTAAGATATCTATTTTCTTTCTTCTGGCCTTATTTTCTTTCAAATTCTCCAGAAATTCTCCCGGCTCCCTGTAAAATACTCCAAGTACCTTTCCCAGTTCCTCTAACTTCTTATAGAGTTTTTTTAAAATTTCAGCACTATTTTTTGAGCTTTTATATGGTTTTTCCTGGGTAAGCTTATTTGCTATCTTAACCACATTAAATACATACCCAAGTGCAGCAGCACTATTTAAATCGTCTTCAAGTGCCTTTTTCCATTTTTGTTCAAATTCATCTACTTCCCTTTTTATTTCCTCAGGAATCTCTGTATTCTTGGTGGGTCCTTTTTCAAGGAGCTCTAATATGGCCAATTTTGCCTCGTAAATCCTTTTTAAACCTTTTTCAGCCTCTTCTAAATTTTCAAAGGAAAAATCCAAGGGGGTCTTATAGTGCTTGGTCAAGAGAAAAAAACGCAGCACTTCAGGTAAAAATTTGTCAAATATATCCCTTAAGGTGACAAAATTTCCCAGGGACTTAGACATTTTTTCTCCCTTCACCTGGACAAACCCATTGTGGACCCAGTAATTTACAAATTCAACTCCCCTTGCTGCAACACTCTGTGCCCTCTCATTTTCATGGTGTGGAAAAATCAGGTCCTGGCCTCCCCCATGAATATCCAGGGGTAGACCCAGATATTTTTCGCTCATTGCAGAGCATTCAATGTGCCAACCTGGTCTCCCTTTGCCCCATGGACTATCCCACCATGGCTCACCTGGTTTTGAACTCTTCCACAGGGCAAAATCCAGGGGATCTTCCTTGCTATCCTGGACTTCAACCCTAACCCCTGCCCTGAGTTCTTCAATATCCCTGCCAGATAACTTCCCATAACTGTCAAAGGACCTCACCCTAAAATAAACATCTCCATCTTTTGTCACATATGCATGTTGTTTCTCTATTAATGTCTGTATCAAATCCTGCATCTCTTTTATGTGCTCTGTTGCCCTGGGCTCATAGGTTGGTTTTAATATGTCCAATTTCTCCATATCCTCATAAAAAGCATTAATAAATTTCTCTGCCACTTCTTCACATGATAAATTTGTTTCATTGGCCCTTTTTATGATTTTATCGTCAATATCAGTAAAATTTCTTGCAAAAACCACTTCATATCCAAGATATCGAAAAAACCTCACAAGTACATCAAAGACAACTGCTGCCCTTGCATGTCCAATGTGGCAAAAATCATAAGCTGTAATCCCACACACATACATGTAAACCTTACCCTTCTCCCTGGGCACAAATTTCTCTTTCTTCCTGGTCATACTATTGTATAGATACATAATAACTCCTATCTTTAACTATCTATTACTTTTTTCCCAAATACTATAGTCTTTACCTTGATACCTTTTCTTTCCCCAGTAAATCCCAGCCCTTCTTCTGTTGTAGCAGATATATTTATCTGGTCCATATCAACCAAAAGTAGGGGGGCCAAATTCTTCTTCATCTCCCTTTTATATGGCCCAATCTTGGGTACCTCACACACAATGGTTATGTCCACGTGCTCAATTTTGAATCCCTCTCTTCTGGCAAGTTCCATAACTTCTGATAAAAATATAAAGCTGTTTAGATCCTTAAAACTATCATCTGTATCAGGAAACAAATCTCCAATATCCCCTTTGGCAAGGCACCCCAAAATTGCATCTACCAGGGAATGCACCACCACATCCCCATCTGAATGGGCAACTATCTCTGGAGCTTTTGGTATTTTCACCCCACCCAGTTTAAGGGGCTTTCCTTCCCCATACCTGTGGACATCATATCCAAATCCAATACAATTTCTAAAACTTTCCTTTTCCATAATGTATTTTAAGTCTTCTGGGTTGGTTATTTTTATATTTTGTGGATCTCCCTCAACAATTTTTACTTTACCACCCATTACTTCAATTAATGAGGCATCGTCAGTACCTGCAATATTATTTTCCCTAGCAAATTCATGGGCAGACACAATCAACCCCCTGGTAAATCCTTGCGGGGTCTGAATAGCCCTTAAGTCTTCCCTGGGAAGGGTGGTGACATGGTTATTTGAAATCATCTTTATGGTATCTGTGACATATATTCCAGGTACAACTGCTTCAGCTCCCTGTATAAATTCAGAAATGATCTTATTTACCAACTTGCTTGTCAAAAAAGGCCTAACACCATCATGGATGAGAACATGAGAACACTCATCTGGCAAGGACAAAAGCCCATGGTAAACAGAATCCTGTCTTGTCTCCCCACCATGGGTAATTTTATATTCAAGGAGAAAGTGGTCTTCTATAATATATCTTTTTATAGATCTTTTAAGATTAGACAAATCATCCTTTGGAAAGACAAACACAACACCTTTTATATATGGCGAGTCTGCTATGGCATTTAAACTATGCCAGAAAAGAGGTCTTCCCTTGAAATGTAAATATTGTTTTTTCTGAGAGATATATTTTTTTAAGCGGTTTCCATAACCTGCAGCCAGGAGTATAACCCAAATATTCATTGATACTTAAGCTACTTGACTTCAAAATGCTCTTTCCAGTAAATCAACCTCTGACAATTGGGGCAACTTAAGATCTGTAGACCCTTCTGAAGCTCAATATAGGTCTGCGGAGGAATACTTATGTGACACCCACTACACACAGAGTCTTCTACAGGCACTATAACAGGATTGTTCAATCTGGACCTTATAAACTCATATCTGTTTAAAATAGGTGGCGGGATCTGTTTTGCAAATTCAGCCCTCTTTCCTGCTAATTCCTTTAAACGGGATTCACATCTGTTAATAATCTTGTCTAAATCATGTTCTTTTTCAGTAAGTTCATCTGTTATCTTTGAGATCTCTTCATTTAGGGCATCCAATAGTCGTTGCTGGGTCTCCAGCTCTTCCTCTAAGGTCAACTTTTCTTCTTCCTTTAACCTGCTATTTTTTTCCAGGGTATCTATTTCCCTCATTATTGCATGATATTCCTTGCTATTTTCAACCATCATGAGCTTGTTCTTGCTCTTTTTAAGCTTTGCCTCATCTTCTTCAATCTCCCTGGTCAATTTTTCATCCTGCTCCTTTAATAGCTTTACCTTTTCCTCTACCTCTTTTCTCTGATTTTCCTGAATTTCCAGTCTCTTTCTCAAGGTCTCCACCTCTTTCGGAGCAGTCTCTAACGTATTTTTAAGATCACCCATTTCCTTATCAATGTCTTGTAGTACGACCAAACTCTCTATTTGTTTTATATAACTCAATTTTTATACCTCCTTGATAAAAATTGGATCCCTTCCAGGGAAAAATTTTATCTCTATCTCATGGGCCCCAAGATCCTTTTTTAAATCTTCGGCCCAGATCTTCATCATTATTTCTTCCAAGATAAAATGCCCAACGTCAATGGTAAAGCCAAAGGACTCAATATCCTGGGCAACATGATATTTTATATCACCGGAAACATAGACATCAGCACCAAGCAAAAAGGCAGTCTTGGCAAGGGACATGCCTGAGCCTGTACAATAACCAATCCTTTTTACCTTGTCTGGCTCATTTCCAATGACAATTATTTTTTTTCTCTGTAAAATACTATTTAGTTTGTCCATAAAAATTGAAAAAGGGACCTCATCTTCGAGATCCCCTATGATTCCAAACCCCAAGAGTTCATTTTCCTTGCAACCCTTAAGGGGTTCTATTGGTCTTATGTCCCTTAATTCAAGATACCTCCCCAACCACCCCGATGGACCTTTGAGATTTACATCCAACGAGGTATGGGCACAGTAGAGCCATATCCCATTTTTAAGAAGAAGACGAATAACCCTGGTAAACTCATCGTCTTTATTGGGAAGTTTTGGGGATAAAACCAATGGATGGTGGGTCAAAATAAAATCAGCACCCCAGTTTTCAGCCTGGATAATGGTGTCAAGGGTTGGATCTAATGCCACTGCCAGTTTCTTTATTTCCTTCTGTTCTCCCAAAACATGCAAACCAGAAAGGTCCCAATCTGATGCATGGGCAGGATTGGCAATGGACTCAATATAATAAATTAAATCATCTACATTCACTTTTTACTGACCTAAAAATAAAAAGGCTTCCTTAAATCCACTTTAAGGAAGCCTTACATTGTGTAAAATTTCAAGTAACTACTCATTTCCTCGATTTTTATTTTTTTGATGGGCCTACCAGGACTTGAACCTGGGACCTTCCGGTTATGAGCCGGTGGCTCTCCCAACTGAGCTATAGGCCCATCAAGTGACAAGAATAATTCTTTATTTTTTTTACTAAAAAAAGTCAAGAATTTTTTATCTTTCACCTCCAACTAAAAAGTGTTTTGGAAATTCTTCAAATATAAAGATATTTTTAAAACCAACTAGTTCCATCTCTTTCTTTACAAAATCTGGCCTACATCTAATATGAAGTGGAGGACCTTCTTCCATCTCTTCTTTTTTCCAATCAACCACAAAAATCTTCCCCTCGGGTCTTAAAATTCTCCTACATTCTTTAAAAATAGAGACAGGGTCTTCAAGTTCGTGGTGAAGGGCTATCATAAAACAGAGATCAGCGATTTTATCTTCAAGGGGAACTATATTTTTTTCAGTTTTTATGGGAATGAGATAAGGATAATTGCCACATATATTTTCCTTCATCCACTCAATCATTGTATCAGAAATATCACATGCATAAGCCCTCTCAGCACCTAAAATCTCGGCAAATTTAATGGTAAAAAAACCTGTACCAGCACCTATATCTACAATTGTATTCACCTGTTTAATTCCAAGGAGATTTACTATATCAACAGGGGGAATATCTCTTAGCCTTTTGGGATTATTTAAAATGTCTATTTTTTTTGAATCAAATTTTTTTTCTGACATAACTTATAACTTCCATTACCTTTAAAAATAATCACCTACATCATCTGCCCTGTCTTTATCAAAAAATACTCTCCAATAAAAATAAGGAGAAATGCAAGAAATTTCTTTACTTTCTCCATCCATCCCCCAGGTCTGGGGAGAGAGGAGAGAAAACCCGAAAACGTCCCAACAAGAAGTAGTAATAGTCCCATTCCCATTGAGAACGAAAACATGAGCACACTACCCCAGAGTATACTCTTTGTGGACGCAACATAAAATAAAATTGCACCTAAAATAGGAGTTGTACATGGAGAGGTTATCAGTCCTGAAGCTGCACCCACAAAAAAGGCACCTAAAAATCCTTTTTTATCACTATCTTTTGGTGAGATCACAGGCAGAGGTATAACATCTAAGACATTCAGACCCAGGAGTAAAAATAAATTTCCAACTATAAAATAACTTATTGGATTTGTAGCTACTTTTCCAAAAAGGCTCCCTGTTAAGGCTGCAAAGATTCCCAGGATTGAATACACCACTCCCATTCCAATCACATAGGTAAGGGATATAAAAAAAGAATGGGTCCTGGAGGTATGTATTGACTTAGAGCCCACGTATGATGCCACAACAGGAATTAAAGGATAAACACAGGGGGTGAGGCTTGCTAAAATACCTCCTAAAAAACAAAAAAAAGCAGAGACTATCAGGGACTTACCAATAAATAAATTTAGTGTGGTTACCAATGGTTGAATGCTCATATATACTGATTCCCCATCTCTTCAATTAGTTTGTCTATGTTCATTCCTTCCTCAGATTCTAACTCCTCTTTTACCCTTTTAAGCCTCTCTTTAACATATGGGATTTTTAACTCTTTTACTGACCTGAGTCCACCACCCCTTCTTCCAAGGCGAAATAAGATTCTGTCTTCATTGGGCAAAGATAGATACTCATCAATTATCCCTAACATCTTTTCTTTATCTTCAGGAAATTTCCCTTCTACTTCTTCCAGTAGGTTCATGATGTGATCAGATGTAAGTTCACTGGTTATACCGTCTAAGTTTTCAATAAAAAGCCTTATTTCTCTTACCACCTCATCTTCTTTTAATTTTTTAAACTCTCCTTTTTTGTATTTTTCAAAAAGGGGAGTCCCTGGCACAATATGGAGGGTACGAAGTCTTATAAAATCAGGATTTATCTCATTTAATACCCTTGCCGATTCCACAGCATGATCCTTCCACAACTCCCTGCCACCAAGTCCTGGCATAATGTATTCTGACAGAGTAATCCCTGCTTCCTTTGTCCTTTGACCGGATATAATAAGCTGTTTTGCGGTAATACCTTTTTTTACCATCTTAAGCACCTTATCAGATCCTGACTCCATTCCCACATGGATCCTGCTTAAACCAGCATCCTTTAACTCTTTGAGTTCCTCTATACTTTTCCTTGCAATTGTAGATGCTCGCCCATAGGTGGTTATACGACTTATACCTGGAATTTTTTCCTTCAAATACTGAATTGCTTTGACCAGATCATCTGTTTTCATAATAAGACTATTTGCATCCTGGATAAATACACTGAGCCGTCCCCTACATGCCCATGCAGCAACGTGTTTGTATTGTTCGTGGATACCAGAATCTTTTAAAATATTTGATATAAATTCCCTGGTTAGCTCGCCACCATATCCCTGTTTCCAGGATTTTTCCCTGAGGTCATCTAAAATAAATCTAACTGCATCAATATCCCGCAAGATCTCATTTAAACTCCTTCTTGAGAACCTTGCTCCCTTATATACTGGACAAAATTCACACTTATTCCAGGGACAATTCCTTGTAAATCTAAGAAGAAGGCTATATGCCTCGCTTGGTGGTCTAATTGGACCCTGTTCAAACAACATATCTAACCCCTTGATAACCATTTGAAATATTCATACATCCTTGCACAGGCTTTGACAGCATCTTCAGGGGAGTTGTAGCAAACTGACTTATATCTAGCACCATCACTTTCATATACAGTTTTGTCATCAGGCTCTGTATTGAGTCTAACACCAAAAATTGGCTTTTGATACTTGTCCATCATTTTAGCACACAGATCTAAAAAATCCTTTTCATATATTCCAACCATCTTTCTTATATCATCTAAAAATTCCTTTGAATAGGAAGGATCGCTCTTTTCTATGGAAGAGGCATACCTTTTCATAAAATATTTCCTGCCAAGTATACCTAAATTTATTACAGCATCACATCCATCCCACTCAAGAACCTTTTCCAATATAGTCTTGGGAAGCTCTATATCCCAATTCCCAACCAGGTCTATGGGATTTGTCCTACTCCAAAAATCTGGCAGTTTTTCATCAATTAACTCTATTAGCTCTTGTGGAATTTGAGGCAACTGAAGTCCAAATCTTGCACACAGATCAGCAGTAATAACGCCCCATCCTCCACCCAATGTAATTATAACCACTCTATTTCCCTTTGGAAGGGGCAGAGAAGAAAAAGATGCTGCAAGGCCCAAAAGGTCACTTGGTCCTTCTACCTTTAATATACCCGCCTGTCTGCACATGGAATTAAATACCCCTACATTTGTTGCCATTGCCCCTGTATGAGTTGATGCAGCCTTAACACCAGCATCTGTCTCTCCTCCTTTTAATAAAATAATTGGCTTTTTCTTTGATACCTCTTTTGCCAATTCAAAGAACCTGCGTCCATTTTTAACGCTTTCAATATACAACATCACAGTTGATGTGAGCTCATCTCTATAAAATGCTTCAAGATAATCTTCAATACACACCATGGCCTCATTCCCTGATCCACAAAAACCCCTGATACCAATTCCCTGTTCATTGGCAAAAGAAAGTAGCTGCACTCCCATATTACCAGACTGAGAAACCATTGCAGTCCCACCAGGTTTTGGTTGAACCAGGGTTCCAATACAGTGGAAATTGGCATGAGGGTTACATAGTCCCATTGTATTAGGCCCAACAACAAACACATTATTTTCCCTTGCCACCTCAACCAATCTCTGCTGTAGCTTTTTGCCCTTATCTCCAGTTTCTGAAAATCCAGAAGCAATAAGTAACATGTGATGGATATTTTTTTCTTTGAGTCTGGGAATTAAATCTATGACAAACTTTGCTGGAATAGTTACAACAGCAAGGTCTATTGAATCAGGAAGCTCATCTAAGGCCGTGTACATCTTTCTTCCAAAGGCCTCTCCTCCCTTACTATTTACAAAATATATCTCCCCCCTATATCCACCACTTATAACATTTGCTGGGAGAAGATGACCCCATTTACCCAATTTTGAGGAAGCGCCAATAAAGACCACTGATTTGGGATAAAAAAACTTTTCCAGATTCCTGGGGTCAATCCGTGGAGGATATTTTTTTTGAGCAAGATCTAAATCAATTCCAATTAATGCATCAACTGCAACAACTTCTCCATTCTTTGTTGCAACTATTGGATTTATATCAATTTCCTTTATTTCTTCAAAGGAAAGGGCCAGATCTGATAGGCCAACTAAAATATTTGCCAATGATTCTATACTTACCGCCCGCTCTCCTCTAAAATTACCAAGAAGTTCTCTGGCCTTAATCTCTTTAATACATTCAACTGCCTCATCAAAACTCACGGGAGAGAGCCTCAGAGCAAAATCTTTTAGGGCTTCTGTAAATATTCCTCCCAATCCAAACATCACAACAGGTCCAAAATCAGGATCCCTGAACATTCCAGCTACAAATTCCCTTGATCCCTGGATTTGGGGCTGTGCTATTATCTTTTCAATACCAAGGTGTTCTTTTGATTTAATGGACTTATATGCCGCCTTAACCTGCTTAAAGGTATTCAAATTAGTTACAACCAGTCCCATTTCTGATTTATGGGGGATATCCTTTGAAATCCCCTTAAGGACCAGAGGATATCCCAATTTATATGCAACATCTTCCAAGTGATCAGCACCAGTTACTTCTATCTCTTGAACCACCTTCACACCAAATGTGGAGAGTATTTTCTTGGATATGGTCTCATCTAATGTCTTTAGACCCTTGTGTTTTGCCCTTTCTATAATCCCTTTGATCTCTATTTTGTCCATCTACCTCTCCCATAATTACAAATCTTGCATCCATATAACTGTAATTCCCTTCTTTTCTGCAACTTTCTCAAGGTCTCGTTCTATTTGTTCCACCACAAGTACTTTTAACAAAGCAGAAGGTAGTTCTTTTTCTTTTTGAAGCACAGAAACAGCATCTAAAAACTCATCAATATCCTTTTTTGTGGGTGTATCCAATACTGTACCTACCACAGTGTGTAACTTTTTGTTTTTAGTACCACTACCAAATATTGGAAAACAAACCTTTTTCCCTTTAACTTCAAATACCTTAGATATAAAATGCTCCTTAATATTAAGGCTTAATTTTTTCTTAAGTGTTTTGGGTAATTTTGACAAAATCCTGTTAGTTGAAACCAGCTTAATGTTTTTTAAAAGATCATTAAAACTCTCTTTAAGCTCTTTTGTTATTTCTTTTAACCCCTTTGTATTATCTTCAATTGAAGACACAACCTTTGAATAATCAACATCTTTATTTTTGGATACAGAATTTACAACCTCTTTCTGTATAGTTACTAATTCTTCTAATTTTGACGTAAAAAAATCTTTTATGGAGTCTATTTGTGATGCTAGTTCTTTTATTTTTTCATCTCTCTCGCTGAGTTTTGAATCCAACTTTTTTTGCAAAGATAGATATTCTGTTTTTAAAGACTCAATCTCTTTTTTTAAAAAATCAATATGGGACAGGGGCTCTAATTTTTCACTTAAATCCTTAATATCCTCCTTTGTCAACGATTTATCCTGTTCCTTGTAGAACTCATCCACAAAGGAATAAAATGTTTCCCTTAGTTCAGGGTCCAGTTTTGCCAATTTTCTAACGATTTCCACACTAATGTTCATATAACTCTCCTATTTATCTCTTAAAATTTGGTTTTCTCTTCTCAAAAAATGCATTTACGCCTTCTATAAAATCAGAATCACACCAGGCCATTACCTGATAATAAGCTTCAATGTCCAGCTGGGTAGACAGGTCATTTTTAAAGCTCATCTTTACCATAGCCTTTATTGCTTGCATTGCAGATACAGGCCCATATGAGAGTCTTTTGGCCAGCCTCATGGTCTCCTCTTCCAATTTGTCTCCAGGAAAAATCTTGTTGTAAATCCCCATGTCATAGGCGTCTTTTGCATCCAAAATCCTTCCTGTTAAAAACAGCTCACAGGCCCTATGGTATCCTATTTTCCTGGGCAAAAACCAGCTACACCCGCTATCTGGCACAGCTGCAATGTGTACAAAATTTGGGGCAAATTTGGCATCTTCAGAGGCATAAATAATGTCACACCCAAGTACCATGGCAGTACCAGCACCAGCAGCTACACCGTTAACACACCCAATAATTGGTTTTTTAACCTTATCTATTGTAAGAACCATTTGGGTTGTGTAGTCCATTATCTCCTTTTTCTGAAGAGGCTCTTTTGATGCAAGTAGCCAATTTATATCCCCTCCAGCACAAAATGCACCTTTTGAACCAGTCAATACAATAACCCTAATGGAATTATCTTTGTTTACCTTATGAAAAACATCTATACACTCAATGACCAATTCCTTGTTAAAGGCATTTAAAGTTTCTGGCCTGTTAAGCCTGATAATAGCAACACCATACTCGTTTACCTCAAAAATCAAATTTTTATACTCCATATAAATTCCTCCCACAAAACTCCTTAATAAACATTTTAGCACATTTTGCAGTGGTAGCAAAGAGTTAGCAAAAGTGTTGTTTGTCTAACACATAACTCCCTTGAGTTCAACATAAATACAAAGTCAAATTAATAATAACCCACAAACCTTGACATTTAATTGAATATATTTTTAAATGAGCGCCCAGTAGTTCAAGTTTATCATTTCGATAAACTTGTGTTAGAAAGGTGTAATCCATTTTGGGTTTAAATGGAACCTTTTAATTTTTCAAGTATTTTTATTAAAAAGGAAAAATTCATACATGCATGAAAAAAAAGAGCAGATCCACGATACTGCCCTGGAAATCTTAAAGGCAGCACAAGAACTTTTTTATGAAAAAGGCTATGAAAAGGCCACCACCAGGGAAATATCCCAGAGGGTTGGCATTTCAAAGGCAGCATTATACCACCACTTTACAAACAAAGAAGAAATCCTATTTAAGATTTGCATAAGGGCAGCTGACGAGCTCATAAACAATATGAGGCAGGCTATTTCTAGGAACAGAACAACAGATGCACCGCTAAAGGAAAAAATAAAGGATATAATGCTGGAATATACCAAAACATATCTAAAGAATAAAAATTTCAATAAGATTTTACTTCATGAAATAGAATTTCTCTCTCCAGAGAAAAAAAGGAAGATATTGGACAAAGAGACTGAGAATGTTCACCAACTCAGGGATTTTTTAAAGGAACTCATGGACGCTGGAGTTATTAAAAAATTTGATCCAACTGTTATGACTTTTTCAATTATAAGTGCCCTCCACTGGCTATATTTCTGGTTTAAACCAGAAAAAAAACTAAGTTTAGAAGAGGTGATTGAGCAAATTGCCTCCATGTATTTAGATGGGATAGAGGAGAAAAATAGAACTTGAATTTAACCCAGGTTTGTCAAGACCTGGGTTAAGAGGTCAAAAATTCAATTGCTGCCCTTCCTTCCATACCAATGTCCTTTGAAAATTCATTTACAAATGTCTCAATATGTTTTTTTATTACAACATCTTCCATTTCCTGGGCATGATTTTTAATAAAGCTCCAGATATTATCTAGATTTTTCTCTGCATATTCAATGCTTTTTATAATACCCTCCTCTATCTGGGAGATAATTTTGTCTCCTAAATCCTTTCTTGCCAGGATACATCCCAGGGGTATGGGATATTTTGTGGTATCTTCCCACCACCTGCCTAAATCCATTACCAGATTTAGACCATACTCTCTGTATGTAAAACGTGCTTCATGGATAAGGATGCCAGCGTCCACATCACCCTTTATTAATGCTGGAATTATCTTATCATATCTAAGTTCAACTACCTTACCTGTAAAATCTAAAACCGCCTTTTTAAAAATAAAAAAAGCAGTGGTATTTTTTCCAGGGATAGCAATGGTTATATCTTTAAACTCATCAAATGCCATATTATTTCTAGACACAACCACTGGGCCACAACCCCTTCCAATAGCTCCTCCACATCTAAGAAGTGAATATTTGTCCCTTACCCTGGAATAGATGGCAGCACTGACCTTAATTACATGGAATCTGGTCTCCATACACAGATTATTTAATTCTTCTACATCCCGTAAGATATATCTTGTCTCAAAAGGAAAATCTATCTTCCCAAGGAGCAAACCTCCAAATATAAATGTATCGTTGGGACATGGGGAGATGGCAAAATTTAATTCCCTCATATGACTTTTTCCTTTATCTTTTTTATTGACTTTTTATCTATGAATCCTAAAATCCCTCTGAATCATATTTAAGATGGAAAAAAATCATGCAAAAAAAAATTGAAAAATACAAGATTGAAGATATCTTTGAGAAAATCGTAAACAACAAACGGATCTCAATAGAAGATGCAAAAAGACTCTACGATCTTCCAGATCCCTTGATTCTCGGGTATCTGGCCAATTTAAAGAGGGAAAAGCTACACAAAAAAAATATCACATTTGTCTTAAACCAGCACATAAATTATACAAATGTATGTATAAACCAGTGTAAATTTTGTGCCTTTTCCAGGAGGAAGTTAGATAATGGAGCATTTGAGTTAAGTCTAAAACACATTGAAAAAAAAATTATGTCCAACATGGACTCACCAATAAAAGAGATCCACATAGTTGGAGGATGTCATCCAGACTTTCCCTTTTCCTACTATGTGGAGATGTTAAAACTAATAAAAAGACTGAGACCTGAAGCTACCCTAAAGTGTTTTACTGCTGTTGAAATTGAACATATATCAAATATATCAGGGTATAGTGTAACAGATGTATTAGAACAACTAAAAGAAGCCGGGCTTGACATGATGCCTGGAGGCGGGGCAGAAATATTTGATAGGGAAATAAGAAACAGAATATGTCCAGAAAAGATAAGTGGTGATAGGTGGCTTGATATAATGGAAACAGCACATAATCTCGGTATTAAGACAAACTGCACAATGCTCTTTGGACATATTGAAAATATAGATCACAGGTTAGATCATCTAGACAGACTCAGAAAACTACAGGACAGGACAAATGGCTTTGTGTGCTTCATTCCCCTTCCCTTTTTGCCAGAACACAGTAAAATAAAGGTAAAAAGATCTGTGCTTGGAATAGAAACATTAAAGACCATAGCCATATCAAGACTCATGTTGGACAATATCCCCCACATAAAGAGCTACTGGATAATGCTTGGACTAAAACTTGCTCAAAGTGCCTTATATTTTGGTGCAAATGATTTTGATGGAACAGTGGTTGAAGAGAAAATTGGTCACATGGCTGGAGCAAAATCACCAGATGTGCTCACCAAAAATGAGCTAATAGAAATGATAAAGGCGTGTGACTTTGTACCTGTTGAGAGAAATGGACTTTTTGAACCTATTGAAACTTACTAGCTGTGACTGTAATGGACAGGACAAAATGTAAGTGGGTCTGATGGCTCTAAAACCGTAACTAGGGAGTAGAATATATGATGTTTTATTATCTTTTGGGCATAACTTTACTATGTTTACTAATTTCATTTATTTTTGATAGACAGAAAACAGGTAAAGCACTCAAAATAGCATTTAAAAAATTCACTAATATACTTCCTGCCTTTTTAATAATGCTTATTCTCGTTTCAATTATCCTTTATCTAGTTCCAGATAAAATGATAATAACCTATCTTGGAAATAAAAATAAATATTTAGGTATTATCCTTGCGTCTATATTTGGTTCAATTACCCTTATTCCTGGATTTATTGCATATCCATTATGTGGAATATTACTAAAAAAAGGTGTCGGCTATATGGTATTAGCGGCCTTTACTACCACCCTAATGATGGTAGGTGTAATGACTTATCCTGTTGAAAAAGAATATTTTGGGGCTAAGGTAACTATAATTAGAAACCTGATTAGTTTTTTTATTAGTTTAATAGTGGCTATAGCAATTGGTTTCTTTTTTGGAGAGTTAATATGAAAAAACAGAACAATCTCACAAAATTTTTTTTAATTGGAATTTACTTTATCTTTTTAGCTGTATCATTTGCACTGCATTTTAGACCTGGCCAGGAAATAGGAATAAATTTTTTGAGTTTTTCCATAGAGATGCTAAAGATTTTGCCCTGTGCTTTTATATTAATTGGGCTCTTTGAAGTGTGGGTAAAGAAGGAAAAGGTAGAAAAACATTTAGGTAAAGATTCTGGTATATTATCACATGTATGGGCCATACTCCTTGCAGGCACTACAGTTGGAGGATTATATGTGGCATTTCCTGTTGCTTATTCCCTGTTTAAAAAAGGAGCAAAACTCTCTGTTATCTTCACGTACATTGGTGCCTCTGGAATCTGCAGGGTGCCTATGACAATCTTCGAGGCATCTTTTATGGGAATAAAATTCAGTATCATAAGGCTGGTAGTTTCCATACCTCTGGTAATACTTAGCTCCATATGGCTTGGGAATTATCTTGAAAACAAAAATTACAAAATCTCTATAAAACAGGATCTATAACTCAAATTTGTCAAATAAAGTTCCTTTGTTATCAATTATCAATTGATCTTCTCCCATTCAAAATTTACCACATTCCTATCTTTTGAGCTAAACTCTATGCCTATTAAATATATCTTATCTGATGTATCTAAATATTTTTCATGATATCTTTTTTGTTTTATCTGACTTAGTGCTTCTCCTTTTTTACCATCCACCTTAAACTCTATTATGTAAATCTTATCGTCTAGTAGCACTGTTAAATCTATCCTGCCATGATTGGTTACATCCTCTCCTATTATCTCAAATCCAAGGGACTGAAGATATGCATATACCACTGATGCATAAAATCCTTCATATTCATCTAGCTTGTTTTTTGTAAAATAATTATAG
>NZ_BAAIEW010000035.1:0-31211 GCF_054654515.1 Desulfothermus okinawensis JCM 13304
GTGGATATTCGGGAAGTGGCGCAGTCTGGAAGCGCACCTGCCTTGGGAGCAGGGGGTCGCAGGTTCAAATCCTGTCTTCCCGATTAAAAAAGGCCAACACCAAGTGTTGGCCTTTTTATTTTGTCCATAAAGGAAAAAATAAAATTGTAACAATATCTTTATTCAAGTTTTGACAACCTTGGGTTAGAAATAAGAAAAAATTTCTGCTGGTTCTGTTTTACCTTTTAGTTTGTGTTGTCCCATGTTTTTAAATTTTGACTTTAGATCTTGTTCTATTGCTAAAAAAACTTCTTTTGATATAGAGATCTTTGTGTTTAACTTCCTGTTTATTTTTTCAAGTCGTTGGGCTATATTTACCGTGTCTCCGAGAACTGTGTATTCTAGCCTTTCCTGAGATCCTACTAGGCCAGCAACTATTGGACCAAAGTGAATCCCTATGGTATTTGAAATAGAATATTCCCTTAAAACCAATTTTTTATTTAATATTTCACAGGTTTCAATCATTTCTAAAGCCGCATAAACTGCGTTATTAAATGGATTTTCAATTTTTTTTGGATGCCCAAAGACTATTAGCATTCCGTCTCCCAGAAATTTATCCACATAACCGTCCCATTTTTTTACAATATCCACCATGTGGGTAAAATAGTGATTTAATATATTCACCACAGAAGTTGGGGGTAAATTTGAACAAAGGGCAGTAAAGTTTTTTATGTCGCAAAAAACAATTACTGCTTCAACAATACTACCTCCTATTTTAGGATCATTTGTAATCATTTCTTTTACCAAAGTAGGATCTACTATTTTCCCTAAAAACGACCTCAGTAATTGTTTTTCCTTAAGTTCTGATATCATGTTATTGAAGTCTCTTAAAAGTTCTCCTATTTCATCTTGTCTGTTTACCTCCATTTGTCTAAATTCTCCATTGGATAAGTTTTTAAAAGCCCTTCTAAGTAGATTTAGAGGTTGGATAAACTTATTGCTAAAATAAAGGCTCAGGAGTATGCTAAGAATTATACTTACACTTAAGGAAATTAAACCTGCCCTTTTTATAAGATACATTTTTTTATGTAGTTTGGATAGAGACATATCTACGCCAATTAATCCCACTGCTTCTTGTTTTGAGTTGTATACTGGGCAGTATCCTGACATGGTCCATCCCATTTCATCTTTTACAGGTTTTTCATCTGTTGATGGTTTAACAAAACCAAGGAGCAGAGATTTAGGGGGATCTTCATATACGTGACCAACCGAGTAGGGCATCTCGTCATCAGTGATTTTCCCATCGTGATTGTCGTCACTGGGCGGTGAATCTACAATAAAAGTGACCTTTGAACCCGTAAGTCTCATGGTATACACATAGAGTATCTCATCATTTGAGTTTTCAATTTTTGAGATGATTTTTTGAACCCTTTTGTAATCAGTGGAGTTCATGTCTTCTGGCTTTGTTATTTTTTCCAGTAAATCACCAGGCATTATTTGAGAACCTATTTGGGCAATAGTTAATAGCTCTTTTTTTATTGTTCTGTATAAGGCCTCTTTGGATTGGATATAGAAATAGGAACCTGTTGCACCAGTGATCATAAAATTGATTGTTAAAATGCCTAAAAACATTTTGTATTTAAATTTCATGGTTAAGACCGGTGATGAGGAAGTTTGTATTCAGTAAGGGATGAAATTATACCTTAATTGCAATTGATACACTTTAGTTTTTATCTTAGACCTATAAAGAAGAATTCTATTGCTGAATCTTTGCTTTTATATATTTAAGTTAACTCTTAAAAAATCAGTTTTCAGCAGACTCAATAAAAATTTTCAGTTTATCTCCTGGGTATATCCTGGCATCTCTATTTAAGTTATTCCATGTGACCAGTTGATTTGTGGTTACTCCGAATTTTTTAGCTATACCCCAGAGGTTATCTCCTTTTTTTACCCTATATAAGATTTGTTTGAGAGCTTTTTGAGCGTTTTTTAATGATTTATAATCAGTTATTGGAACATAGAGTTTCATTCCCGGTGTTAATACAGATCTTTTACTTAACCTATTTGCAACGAGAAGAGTGGTTAGGGGGATATTGAATTTTTTGGCTATACCCCAAAGGGTGTCTCCTGTTTTGACTATATAATTCCCACGACTGTTTTTCCACTTACTGCTCCCATATGTTCTCAGGAACTTATTATTGGAGCCCTTACGTGCAAGGAAAAATGCTTTGGACTTTGGTATTAATATAGATCTTCCAGGTCTTAGCATATTTGAGTTGGTCCTATTTATCCTTTTTAAGATATTAATTGGTACCCCAAAACGTCTGGAGATTCTCCACCATGAATCACCGTTTTTTATCCTATACCTATAAAGACCTCCATATGGTCGAATTGTCTTTGTCTTTATTAAATTTATGGCCCTTGCCTTTAAAGCCTTAGGTACATAAATTAGAGAGACTATGTTTGGGGGGGTTACATATCTTTTAAAATGGGAATTCCATTTTTTAAACTCTTTCCATGGTATCTTCAAATTTTTGGCCAAGGTATAAAGATCGGTTCCTTCTCTAACAAATACTCTTGCGGGAAGTTTTTTGTTGTCCACATATATGGGCTCAAACCCTAGTTTTTTTAAATTTCTGATGATTTTTAATATGGCCATAAATTTAGGTACATACATCCTGGTCTCTCTACGAAGGTACCTGGGTTTTGCTATATGGAAAAAGTTATTCATTTTACTTTTTCTTAAGGCCTTTGAGATTTTTCCCTCACCAGCATTATAGGCTGCCAAGGCCAAGTACCAGTCACCAAACATCTTGTATAGGTCTGAAAGATATTTTGCTGCAGCTATTGTGGATCTAAAAGGATCTAAACGCTCGTCTATCCACCAATTTACCGTTAGTCCATATTTCCTTGCTGTGGCGGGCATGAACTGCCAAATACCAGCTGCTCCTGCCCTGGAATATGCCCTGGGGTTAAAACCGCTTTCCGCAAAAGGCAAGAATATTAAGTCATCGGGGATATTATATCTTCTGAAGACACTTAAAATATATGGGAGATATGGCTCTGCCCTTTTTAACCACCTCTGAAAAGTCTTCCTTTGTATTTTTGAATAGTAATTAAAATATCTTTCTGTGTATTTGGTGTCCTTGATTTTTAATACAAAGTTAAAATCTGTTTCTGTGGTGTTAATAGGGGTCACTATTTTTTGTTTTTGGTTAGATGATACCCTGGAAGAATTTTTGTGAGATTCCTCTAATTTTTCTATCTCATTTGGAGATATTGTTACTTCCTTTTCTAAGGGTTCAGGCTGATCAATTGAATCTTTAGAATTTTCTTCTTTCCTTTTGTTTATTAGAGCCTGAGATTTTAGTTGAGTTTGTGTGGAATTGTCTATATTTTTAGTCCTTGATATTTTTAGACCTTCTATAACCAATCTTTGATGAGTATCTGTTTTGTAAAATGAGCAGGCATATAAAAAAGATGTAAAAATGGTTACTAGAATTATTAATCTATACTTGTACATAGTGGACTCCCCTGGAGTGTAATATGAATAGTCATATTGTTTTTGGCAAACAGATTGTTTTGGATATGTTGAACAAGTCTCCCCATAAAGTTGAGATAGTTTGGATCCAAAAAAATCGATTCAAAAATGTTAATGAAATATTAAAACGTTGTCAAAATAATAAAGTCAAGTACCAATTTGTCCCCAGGCAGCGTCTTGATAAAATTTGTGGACTAAAACATCAGGGCATTGCTGCAAAGATCTTTGCCCCAGGTTTTGTGGATGAGTATCAAATAATATCTAGGATGGATGATTCAGAACTACCTTTAATACTGGCACTGGATCAGGTACAGGATCAAGGGAACATTGGTGGACTTGCTAGAACATTGTATGCGTGCGGTGGATGTGGAATTGTATTAACGAAATTTAGATCAGCCCAATTGGGAGAACGTGCCATAAAGTCTTCTTCTGGGGCGCTTTTAAATTTACCTGTTGCCAGGGTCTCAAATATAAAAACATTTCTAAGTATTTGTACAGATAGTGGTATTTCTATCTATTACAGTGGGATTGATGATGATTGTCATAATCTCTACTCTGTATCGGTTAGTTTCCCTGCAGTGTTGGTCTTGGGAAATGAGGAGAAAGGAGTTAGAAAAAGTGTTAGAGACAGATGTAAGAGGGGTTTAAAAATCCCCATGCTAAGAGCATTTGACTCCTTAAATGTTGCTCAAGCAGGGGCTATTTTTATTGGGGAATTTTTAAGGCAATGGCTGGTAAAATAGTTCAACCAATTATGTGAGGGATGTTTTCAAACAACTGAGTGGTAAAGGTGATCATCTTGTCCATTAACCATGGGAATGCAGCAAGTAGAGCAAGAAATATGGCCAGTATTTTAGGAATAAAGGAAAGGGTCATTTCTTGAATTTGTGTAGCAGCCTGAATTATACTGACAATTACTCCAACCACCAGACCCACCCCTAACATGGGCATGGACAAAAGCAGTGTAAGTTCTATGGCATCTTTGGCAAAACCAACAACAAAATCTGGACTCATTGTTTCCTCCACTTTATCTAAAACTATTAACTAGACTGCCAATTAAAAGGTCCCAGCCATCTACAAGTACAAACAAAAGTATCTTAAAAGGCAGAGATATCATAACTGGTGGCAACATCATCATTCCCATGGATAGTAGTATACTGGACACCACCATATCAATTATTAAAAAAGGGATATAAATGAGAAATCCTATCTCAAATGCAGTTTTTAACTCACTTATCATAAAGGCAGGAATGAGTATTAGTGTGGGAACATCATCTTTGTTCTTGGGCCTTTTTAGTTTTGCAATAGAAATAAACAGAGATATATCCTTTTCTCTTGTATTTTTAAATAAAAATTTTCTGATGGGTTTTTCAGCTTTTTGTATGGCTTCTTTAAAACCTATGTCTTCATTTAAATAGGGCTGAAGGGCCTGTTTGTTGATAGTGGTCCCCACTGGATACATGATAACAAAGGTCATAAATATGGCTAAACTAACCAATACCTGATTGGGAGGCATTTGTTGTACTCCCAGTGCATGTCTTAGAAAGGAAAACACAATGACAATCCGAGTAAAAGATGTTACTGTCAAAATTATGGCAGGAGCCAATGATAGTACTGTGAGTAGAAATAGGATTTCCAAAAGGACTGAGACTTTTTCTGGTTCATGTAGATTTGCTGGTAGTTGTAACTTAAGTATTGGAGCGCTGGTCTGGGCCCCCACAGTGGATGAAATAAAGAATAGGCTAGCTAGAATTAATAGACTTATTATTGATTTTTTCTTTAAACACACTCTCAAAGTCCTGGGCATGGTCTATGTCTACCTCTTTTAATAGTGTGATATTTGACTCAGTGACTCCAATCAATAACACGCTATTCAAAAAACGCACCATTATAATGGATTTTTTGGGCCCAAGATTTAAGTTTCCCAGGACTTTGAATTGGTTTTGTTTGACATTACTTAGAGTTGTGGGAGAAAATTTTTTTATGGCAAATAATATCCCAATTAAAACTGCCAATAATATGAGCAAAAGGCCAAGGGCCTTGATATATACAAGGATGGGAAATTTATCCAAGTTGTTTAACCCTCTCCATGGGGCTGATTATGTCTGTTAATCTTACCCCATATTTTTCGTTAATAACCACAGCTTCACCCCTTGCCACAAGTTTTCCATTAACCAGAATTTCCAGGGGTTCTCCTGCCAGCTTATCAAGTTCTATAACTGACCCCTGGCCAAGTTGCAGAAGATCATTGATAAGAAGTTTACTTCTTCCCAGTTCAGCAGAAACACTCAAGGGGATATCTAATATAAATTCAATATCCCTTTTTTCTCCAGTTGACTGTGTGACCTCTCCGCTTATATCTTTGAATTTTACGTCTTGTGCCTGAAAAGACTTTTTTTTCTCTTCTTTTTCCTGTTTTAAATTGCCTTCCTCTTCTTCAGCAAGGGCCTTGGCCCATTCTTCTGCAAGCTTATCTTGGTCTATTTCCTCTCCCTTGGCCGCAGTGTTTGAGTCTGTTGTTTGTTCTGATTCATCCATGACTCCTTCTTCAGCAAGGGCCTTGGCCCATTCTTCTGCCAGTTTTTCCTGGTCTACCTGATTATTATCTGTCATAATAAACTCCTTGTTTATGCTAATTTTTGTGCGATTTTTGCATTTAACAGTTGATAATTCTCTATTTCCTTGGATATTAAAAGGGCTTTATTCCCCTTATATACTCCTGGTTTTCCTGTAAACTTGGGAATACCTTCAACCTCAGCAATAAGCTCATCATCCACATAGGTATCAAGCAACAAGATATCCCCAATCTTTAGATTTAGTAGCTGCCTTGGGGTTATCTGGGTATTTCCCAAATTTACCACAACTTCCACTGGTGTTTCCAACAATCTTTCTCTAATCCTTATAATCCATGTCTGGTCTACCTCAAGCCTTTCAGATTGATAGGAGGCGTAGAGCTTTGACCTTATAGGTTCTATGGTGGCATAAGGTAAGCCAATGATTAGATTTCCAATGGCATTTTCCAATTCCACTTCAAAAGAAGACACCACGATTACATCTCCTGGTGGAATAATTGAAGCGAATTGCGGATTTATTTCAGTTCGTTGAAATTCAATCTGGACTTCATGAACAGGTTTCCAAGCGGATTCTACTTCCTTTAAAGCAATTTCAACTACCCTATGGACCACTGCCTGTTCAATGGGAGTAAAGTCCCTACCTTCAACTTTTGGTTGGGAACCAGAACCACCAAAGAAATTTTCAAGCAGGGCAAACACCAGTCTGGAATCAATGATTAAAAGGGCACTTCCCCTGAGTGGGTTCATTTTAAATATGTTAATGGACGTAGGCACAGGCAAGGACCGCATGAATTCTCCGAACTTTATCATGTCAACAGATGTTGGATTAACATCCAGCCTCTTTCTCATTATAGTTGCTATACTGCTTGAAAATTGTCTGGCAAATCGGTCGTTAATTATTTCCAATACAGGCATGCGACCGCGTATTATGCGGTCTTGATTAGTTAAGTCAAAGGGGACAACATCACTTTCTTCAGCAACTTCTACCTCTGTTTCTACTTCCTCTCCCTGGAGCCCTCTAAGTAATGCATCCACCTCTTCTTGGTTTAAAATTTTACTCATAGCTAATTGTGCCTAAAAATTGTGGAGTTATTAATTGTATTTGAAATTACCAGCGTTTTATTTCCCTCAACTATACAAATAATTTTAGTTAAAAAAGCCAAAAAGTCAATTTACTGGACCAAAAACTCAGTAAAGAATACCTTTGTGACTATGGGCTTTTCAAAAATTTGATTGAGTCTTTGAGCAATTTCCATCTTTAGTGCATATTTTTTTTCAAGTGTTGCAAGGTCATCAAAGGTCTTGGAAGAAAGGAGCATAATCAGTGTGTCTTTTATCATTGGCATTTTTTCTTCCACAAGTTTGCCCGGGTCTTTCCCTTTGACCTCGATTTCAATTGTTACCTTTAGATATCTCTTCCCAAGTGGGTCAGCTAAATTTACTATTATAGTGGGAAGTTGGATTAGAGATGATTTCATCTGCGGTGGTTGTTCTTCTGATCCGCCTCCTTCCTTTTTTGTATTTTCCCCCTTTTGTTTTTTTTCTGACCCCTTTTCTTTGGGGGCCTCTGTAGCTTGATCTTTGCTGGCAAAAAATTTTTTGTATGCAAAAAAACCTCCTCCACCCAAAAGTCCCAATGCCAACAACAAGATAATTATTAGTTTTAGTTTTCCCTTTTTTTTACCTTCTTCTTTTGATGCCTCTTGTTCTTTTTTTTCTTTTGCCATTTTTTTACTCCATAACTCTCTACAAATAAGTTTTAGAATGTGGCCTATTTTTTATTAGGATTTCAACACGCCTATTTTTAGCCCTATTGGCCTTTGATGTATTTGGTACTAATGGTCTGTCTGGGCCATATGCAGAAATAGAAAAAAAAGAGGGCTCCATCCTTTTATTTAGAAAAAATTGTAACACTGAGAGAGCCCTTAAATAAGATATTTGGTAATTCTTATCCCTACTTCCTATATCGTCAGTATGGCCGGAAATGTTAACCGGTGCATTCATTAGTTGAATGAGATAACTCACCTGTTCAAGGATCTTTCTTGCTAAGGGAGTTAATTTTATAGACCCCGACTTAAACACAATTTTATCGCTAAGCACAAGTACAACCCCGTCAGATCTATTGAGGACCTCTATGTTTTTAAACAGGGTGCTTTTATTTATAAACTTGGAGATGACCTCATCGGGAAAAAGTAAATCTTTTATTCTATTGGGTTTTTCTAAAATATCCCAGGGATTTTTCAGCATCTCTTTGGCCAGGGATATTCTTGTTGGGATCCTTCCCGATTCTGTTGACATTAAAAAGGCAACCTTTCCCCCAAAACCCTGAAATGCAATTTTTATGACTTCTTTATCCATGGTGGACATGCTGAGCAATAGAACAAAAAATGTCAACAATAGGGTCATCATGTCTGAGAATGTAACCAGCCATGCCTGGGAATCTCCTTTTGGACTTTCTTTTTTCTCCCTTTTGGCCATATAACTCCTTAACTCATGGTCTATTTATATTAAATTCAAACCCCTTGTATTCTAAAAGATTTTTCATCTTTTTTAGTTGTTTTAGTTGATTAAACTCTCTCATTTTGTTGGGATTGTGTAAGATATAAGACCTTTTATCCAATATAAAATCTACACGTCTGTTCTTTTTTCTGCCAAGGGCTGTTTCATTTGAATACAGAGGGTGATATTTTCCATAAGCTTCATTTACTAATTTATCTTTAGGTACTCCTAAGTCTAAAAGATATTTGTATACAGATATGCATCTTTTTATGGAGAGTATCCATGAGGGATCCACTCCATAAGATTTTTTATTGTTGAATTCCATATTTAATTCCTGACTTGCCTCAAATAATGATGTGTGGCCTGCAATAAGTACTGGATATTTTACTTTTTTTAAAACCGATGAAATTTTTTTTAATACGGTTTCCCCTTCCTTGGTGAGCTTGGCTGTTCCTTTTTTAAATAATAATTCAGCATTTACTGAAAATATTTGAATAAATTTATTTTCCCTAAAATCCAAATCCTCAGAAAAATCTTCCCATATCAAGTTTTTAAGTGGTTCTAAGTCCTGGGCTTCCATTACCCCTGGTTCTAATAATTTTACATCCTTATCCATCTTTTTCCCCATTATATTGAGATTTTGTCTGCCAATTCCAAAGGATTCACTTAAAGAACCAATAGCAAGATGCTTTTTTTTTATATCCTGCAGTGATGCCATGCTGAGCAGGAGCACAAAAAAGGTGAGGAGAAGGGTCATGACATCAGAGAAAGTGACCAGCCATTCTGGAGTTTCTTCACCGCCGCCCCCTCCATTGCTCTTTTTCTTTTTTTTGGCCATTTATTATTCCTCTTTTTTTCTCTCTTTTGGCGGTATAAAACTGTTTAATTTTTCTTCAATTATCCTCGGGTTTTCACCCTTTGATATGGAAATGATTCCTTCTAAAATAAGTTCTCTTATTAGTACTTCTTCTTTGTGTCTTGCTCTAAGTTTTCCTGCCATGGGATTAAATACCAAATTGGCCAATACTGCTCCGTAAAAGGTGGTAATTAGTGCTACAGCCATAGATGGGCCAATGGTACTTGGATCGCTCATGGTCTGAAGCATCTGGATAAGCCCTATAACTGTACCTATCATCCCCATGGCTGGAGCAAATGAGCCCATTATGGACACCACCTCGGCCCCTAGCTCGTGTCTTTCATCGAGGTAGGCAATTTCTGTTTCCAATATCTCCCTGATAACCTCGGGTTCCATCCCATCTACTGTGAGTTGCAACCCCTTTCTTAAGTAATCATCGTCTATTTCCTTTAAAATAGGCTCTAAGGACAAGATCCCCTCTTTCCTTGCCTTTTGGGCATATTCTAAAAATCTCTCTATTATAGCTGATGGGGATTCTGCTTTATATAAAAAGGTGTTTTTTATCACACCAATCACACCTATTACGTTTTTTAAGGGATAATTTACAAGGGTAGCTCCAATGGTCCCTCCAAATACAATTAGAGCTGAAGGAAAATTTATGAAAACACCTGGGCTCCCGCCCATTACCAAAGATGCAATCACAAGACCAAATGCTATTACAATCCCAAGTATCGTAGCCAGATCCATGGCAGCTCCTATTAAATTTAGACCACTCTAGCTAATAATTTCTGGGGCCAAATATACTGGTCCCAATCCTAACCAATGTAGCTCCTTCATATATAGCTTCTCTAAAATCAGAGCTCATACCCATTGATAGGTGGGGAAGCTTTATCCCTAATTTTTTTTCCAGATCTTCTTTTAGCTTTCTTAATTTGTTAAAATATGGCCTGGCCTTGTTAGGCTCTTCAAAATAGGGAGGCATGCACATAAGTCCAAGGATATTTAACCTAGAGGTCTTGTTTAAGACCTCTGTTATAAATATCTCTGCGTTTTCTTCAAACACACCTCCCTTTGTTTTTTCTTTTGCAACATTTACTTGAACAAGGATATCCAGGGAAGTGCCTAATTTTTGACATTTTTTGTCCAGTTCTCTTGCAAATTTAACGGAATCCACTGAGTGAACTAGCACGAATTTTCCCGGGATATACTTGGCCTTATTGGACTGACATCTGCCAATAAAGTGGAACCTAATATCAAGGTCTCCTAACTTTTCCATTTTTTCCAAGGCCTCTTGGATGTAATTTTCCCCAAAGTCCATTTGTCCAAGTTCCCTTGCCCATTTAATGTATTCAATGGGCTGATATTTTGACACAGCAACTACTGTGATCTCACCGGGTTTTCTTCCAGCCTTCCTTGCTGCCTGCTCTATCTGTTCCCTGATTTTATCTAGATTCCTTGATATATCTTGCTTATCCACCTTAAAACTCCCCTGAATAGATATTTGCAATAAACCTTTCGTCCTCATTCCATTTTTCTTTTACCTTTACCCACAGGTTAAGATAGACTTTGGTTCCCAATACAGCCTCTAATTCTTCTCTAGCAAGGGTACCTATTTCTTTTAGTTTACTACCCTTACTGCCTATGACAATTTGTTTGTGGTTCTTTTTGGAGACGTATATTGTGGCATGTATTTTTGTTAGATTTTTGTCCTTATCTTCCTCCCAATGTTCAATGTCCACTGCAACAGAATAGGGCAATTCTTTTTCCAACTTTAGGAACAATTTTTCCCGTATTATCTCTGCCGCCATGAACCTTAGGGGTATTGATGATATCTGGTCTTCAGGAAATAGTGGAGGCCCCACTGGTAATCGTTTTTTTATTTCTTCCAAGAGTTCAAATGACCCTTCTCCAGTTAGTGCAGAGATTAAATATATATCCACATCTGGGAAGTATTTTGACATGAGCTCCATTATAGGTAGAAATTTATTTTTGTTTTTTATTTTGTCTATCTTGTTAATAGCAATTATTGTTTTATCTAGATGATTTTTAATGGGTTTTATCAGTGGAGAGATCTCTTTTTCAAGTAGCGATAATTTGTCAATATACCTAGACCCATCTATCATAAGTAACACCACATCTGTACCGCTTAAGGCCTGCCAGGCAGTTTCAACTAAAAATCTGTTCAAGGTTTGGTTGGACTTGTGTATGCCTGGGGTGTCTAAAAATACTATTTGACACTGATCAGTATGCAATATCCCATTTATTCTATTTCTCGTGGTTTGGGGTTTTGGAGTTACAATAGATATTTTTTGACCTATATAGGAATTGAGTAGAGTGGACTTTCCCGCATTTGGTGGTCCAATCAGGGCAACAATTCCACATCTAAATTCCTTCTGCTCACTGTAATTTCCCATGGTTTTTTCTCCTTAAATTTTAATAATGCAAATATTATGACACTTATCCCCTGATGTCCATTTTTAATTATAGACTTTCATTCTAAAGAAATTTTACTTGCACAAAGTTTTGACTCCATGTATAGCGTCCAGTATTATGAAAAAGGATTTAATCATTGTTGAGTCACCTGCCAAGGTCAAGACTATAAAAAAGATTGTAGGCAATAACTACCTAGTTGAGGCCACCATTGGCCACATTAGAGATTTACCCACAAACGTCCTAGGTGTGGATGAAAAAAATGACTTTACTCCAACATACGTTATCCTTCCTGGGAAAGAGCCTCTGGTTAAGAAACTACAGCAAACAGCCAAAAAAGCCAACCTCGTATTACTGGCTCCAGATCCCGATAGGGAAGGTGAGGCCATTGCATGGCATGTTGCCCAATTAATTAAAGAAGTAAATCCAAATTTTAAGAGGATACAGTTCAATGAAATAACCCCGTCTGCTATAAGAGGTGCCCTAAATAATCTGCGAGATTTAAATGAACACCTGTTCAATTCTCAACAGGCCAGAAGGATCCTCGATAGACTCGTTGGTTACAAGATTTCTCCCATTTTGTGGAAAAAGGTAAAAAGGGGAATATCAGCAGGAAGGGTTCAATCTGTAGCCCTTCGCTTAATTGTGGATAGGGAGAGGGAGAGACAGGCCTTTGTACCTAAAGAGTATTGGGTATTTAAGGCCCATCTTGAGACCAGACAGGGTGGTGGTCTTGTTGCTGATCTGTGGAAAATAGATAACAGGAAGGCAAATATACCAAATGAAGAGAAGGCCCTGGAGCTAGAAGCCAGCTTAAAAAATGGTAGGTTTGAGGTTTTTGAGATAACGGAAAAAGAGAAAACTAAGGCACCTAAACCTCCGTTTATAACCTCCACATTGCAGCAGGAGTGCAATACCCGTCTTGGATACTCAACAAAAAGGACAATGAGCATTGCCCAGAACCTGTATGAGGGGATGGATCTTGGAGAGCTGGGTGTAAGGGCGCTTATTACATATATGAGGACAGACTCTGTGAGGGTGGCAAAAGAGGCGCAAGCCCAGGCCCGGGAATGGATAGGTTCAAGTTTTGGAAAGGATTACTTGCCCCCAAGGATTAGAAATTATAAGACAAAGTCTTCTTCCCAGGATGCCCATGAGGCAATTAGACCAGTTGATGTGAGTATTACTCCTGAAATGATCAAAAATAGTGTGTCTAAGGACCATTATCTTGTGTATAAACTCATTTGGGAGAGGTTTGTTGCTTCCCAAATGGCCAATGCCAGGATATTGGATAGTGAAATTTTAATAAATGCCCAAAATACCCTATGGAGATGCAAAGGGGAACGTATTATTTTTGGGGGATTTTTAAAGGTGTATTCCTATGGAACAAAAAAAGAGCTTATACTTCCAGAGGTTTCCAAGGGAGAAGTGTTAAAGGTAAATAAGATAGAAAAAGAGCAGAAATTTACATCTCCCCCATCTCGATATACCGAGGCCTCCTTGGTAAAAAAAATGGAAGAAAATGGAATTGGAAGGCCTTCAACCTATGCCCAGGTTGTATCCACTCTAAAGGAGCGGGAATATGTTACCATGGAAGAGAAGCATTTTGTACCCACAGAGCTTGGTACTGTTGTAAGTGATTTGCTGGTAAAACATTTCCCCAAGCTAATGGACTCTGGATTTACAGCTGAGATGGAATTAAATTTGGATAAGGTTGCAGAAGGAAAACTCAGTTGGATATCCCTTTTAAAGGATTTTGCTAAATATCTCTATCCTGCTCTGGATGCGGCTGTAAAGGAAATGGAGCAGGTGAAAAGGGGTAGGGCTACTGATATTGTTTGTGAAAAATGTGGGTCTCCAATGGTAATAAAATTTGGCAAAAATGGAGAGTTTCTTGCGTGCAGTTCCTATCCTGAGTGTAAAAATACAAAGAACTTTAGGAGGGATGAAAATGGGAATATACAGATGGTTGAAGTGGACAAAGAATATTTGGAAGTTGTAGGGAAATGCCCTGAGTGTGGTGGTGAATTGGTGGTCAAATTTTCCAGGGCTGGGTCCAGGTTTATTGCCTGCAAAAATTATCCTAAGTGTAAATATACAGAGCCATTTTCTACAAATATAAAATGTCCTGTTGAAGGGTGTGATGGGGAGATAGTTGAGAGGTCATCTAAGAGGGGTAAGGTGTTTTATTCTTGCAATAGGTATCCAAAATGTAAGTTTGCCATTTGGAACCCTCCTTATGACGAACCTTGTCCAGAATGCGGTTTTAAGATATTAGAAATAAAGCAGACCAAAAAGAGGGGAAAGTTTTTGTCCTGTCCCAATAAGGATTGTAAGTTCTGGAAAAAATTAGAGGATTAGTTATGAAAAATAAAAAGGCAGTGCAACTAGTTGGTTATAAAAATTCAGGAAAGACTCACTTAATGATAAGATTGTGCACCTTGCTAAAATCTATGGGAGTTAGAGTCGGCTGTATAAAATATTCTCATCACTCCCTGGACAGAATAGATTCTGATACTGACAGGTTGTCAAAAGAGGCAGACGTAGTTTTGGGTATCTCCCCTTCATCATATGAGATATGTTATAAAGGGAAAAAGAGCTTTTTAGATATGCTTTCATACCTGGATACAGATGTAATTTTAATTGAAGGGGGAAAACATGAAATAGATTTTTTGCCAAAGGTCGTAGTGGTAAAAGAAGATAAAGACATTGAATTAATAGATGATTTGACTATTGGCGTGTATCCCAGAAAAAAAGACATAATTTTACAGCGTGAGGGAGTTGTTGTGAGTGAGAGAGAAGATGTCTTAGTAGAAAAGATCTTAAACAGGGGGTATTTGCTACCAGGGCTTGACTGTGGTGCATGTGGATTTGAGTCCTGCAGGGATATGGGGGTTAACATTTTAAGAGGTAGAAAAAGTGTTGACTCATGTATTACAATGAATAGCCGTGATATAAAGGTTGAAGTGGATGGACAACCCCTTAACTTAAATCCCTTTGTGCAGGATATTGTTAAATCCACAATTACAGGTCTTTTGTCCAATTTAAAAGGTTATCATAAGGGAGAAATCAAGATTAAGTTTAAGGTATAATTGGAACCATGTTTTTTAAAGTAGTGACGGTCTCAGAATTTTATAATTTATTTCAAAATTTCACTCCTATTTTAGACACCTCAGTGTGTGATGCTGAAAATAGCTTACACAGGGTGGTTTCAGAAGACATAGTGGCAGATGAAGATTTTCCCCCTTTTCATAGGGCGTGTATGGATGGATTTGCAGTTGTAAGTGATGATACTTATGGGGCATCTGAATCAAATCCTGTGTATTTAAAGGTAGTGGGAGAGGTGGAGATAGACAGGATTCCAGAATTTTCCATAAATAGAGGGGAATGTGCAAAAATTGTAACTGGTGCTCCAATGCCAGATGGTGCCAATGCAGTGGTTATGGCGGAGTACACAGAAGAAATTGCCCTAGATGAAGTAGAGGTGAGGTCTAGTGTATCTCCTTTTCAGAATGTCATATTACAAGGGGAAGATTTTAAGACTAAGGATATTTTAATTGAAAAAGGCACCAGACTTAGACCCCAGGAAGTGGGTATATTAATGGAATTTGGTATAACTAAATGTTGTGTGTATGAGCCAATTAGGGTGGGGATAATAAGTACTGGAAATGAGATTGTACCTCCTGACACTAAAAAGGTTTTGCCAGGTCAGATAAGAGACGTAAATTCTTATGTAATTTCTTCAATTGTGGAAATAAATCATGCAATACCAATACGTTATGGAATTGTACCAGATGAGAAAGATACGTTAATATCAAAGATTTCAGAGGCAATTTCTAAATGCCATCTGGTGCTAATATCTGGTGGTAGTTCCATTGGCATAAAGGATCTCACTGAACAGGCCATTGGTTCATTTAAAAATAGCAGGATACTCTGCCATGGTGTGGCAATATCTCCAGGAAAACCAACACTTCTAGCCTCTATAGACAATACCCCAGTGGTTGGACTTCCTGGTCAAGTTACCTCTGCCCAGATAGTCATGCAGTTGCTTGTTGCCCCATTAATTCGATTTTTATCTAATGATAAAAACTTTTTGTCTGAAAATTATTTTCCCAAAATAAATGCTAAGTTAACACATAATATACCTTCAAAAAAAGGAAGGGAAGATTACGTAAGAGTGAGGTTAATTAAAAGAAATGACAAAATATTGGCCCATCCTATTTTTTCCAAGTCAGGTATCATCAAGAGTTTGATACTCTCCAATGGGCTAGTCAAGGTGCCGTTGTCCAGCGAAGGAATTTTAGAAGGCTCCGTGGTAGATGTGTTTTTACTTTGATTTATCTTTGTCTTCTTCTAAGAAAATTTCTATTTCAATGTCATCTTCATCACCATTTTCTTTATTTCCTTTGTTATCTTTAGAAACAACATCGTCTTCTTCTATTATCAATTCATCAAATTCTATATCCCAGACTTCATTATCTTTTTTATCATTATCCACTGTTTCTGTCTCTTCTTCAATCTGTGTAATATCCAATAATTCTTCTATTTGTTCTTCTTTTGTTTCTTTATCTACTAAAGGTATTTCTTCCTCTTGTAATCGTTGTTTATCTTGATCTGAGTCTTGGATGAAGAGAGACTCATCTAGCTCTATCTCCTCTTCCTTGTTTTCCAATGTATCCTGAATAGTAAACTTTTCTTCATCTCTTTTAGTTTCATGCGGTATTTCCCCCTCATGTTGTTCATCTTTATCTTGTAAAATATCTACATTCTCAATTGGAGTTTCTGTCATAGGTAAACCCATATCCACATCTTTACTCTGTTTTGAAGAATCTATTGTATCTTCTTCAATAATATCTGGTTCTAACATCCAATCAATATCCAGATTTTTTCTTAGATGATTCCAATCAAAATTGCATTTGGGACATTTTTCATAAAAATCAAATGTAGTGTATTTACATTTTGGACAAAACATGATTTTCTCCAATTTTAATTTTTTAAGTTGAATACTCAAATGCTTGTAGTTTAATACTACCCTTCTTTTTTTGTTGGTGTATCTTTTTTAAGTCATCTACAATGTTTACAAGCTGGCCATATAATTTTTTAATTTTTTTTCCATAGTTAGTTAATTTGTCTGCATCCTTTTTTATATAATTTTTTATAAGATAACTGTCATTTAAGACATTTTCACATAAGTTGATCACATGTTCTATTAGGTTTTCAAAGTATATTACACTTTCAAATTTGAAATCTTGGGCTATTTCCTTGATCTTTGTCAGGGCCTCTAAGTAGGAAATCTTTTTCCCTTTATACATCCTTTTAGACAATTCTTCAATTAGTTTTACTTTTCTCGCCTGCTGTATGTAAGAGTACTCTTTCCATACTTCTTGAAACACGTCTATATGTTGTTGAAAAATTTCATAATTTTCTGAATTCAACAGGTAATTGTCCAATACCTTAGAGATGTTGTTATAAAATTCATCTGAGTAGCCAATAATTCTTCTTTGGTGCTTATGGAGCCATGCATAAAGAAATTTTAACCGTTTTTCGTGGGTTTCAGTATTTTCCACTATTTCATTTCTCTTATATTTAATTTTGCCGGTATATTCACCCTTAACAATGTCGTTTAAGACATATGTCATGAAACTTATGTCCTTTATTATGTTGAAATCACTATTTGGTTCTCCTGTTATAGGATGTATGATCTCCTGTTTTAAAACAGAAAGGGCCCTGTCCGTCCTAACGTTGTTTGGGTCATATTTATGTTGTTTGTAGTAAACTTTAATTATAACACATGGAGGGTCTTCTGATATTAGGAGTCCAAGTTTCTTCAACTGTCCAATTTTGTCTGATTGTTTTTTATTTAGGCTAACCAATGCTATTTTTTCTACCTTTGGGTACATCCTTGAGTCAGTGGATCGATAAAGTGAAGTTATAGTCCTGTCTGATTGTCCCAAGACCCTGATCAGGAAGTCTTCTCCCATTTTAAATAGTTTTCTGGCAAAAAGCGCAGAAGAGGTACGTCTTTCTGAAGCAATTGGGAAACCATATAATTCCATTAAAAATTGATAAACAAATAATCTATTTATCTCATACAATCTGTTGTCTCCAGGTTGGAATTTTCCGATTTTCAGTCCAAATCTTTTTAGTTCAGTGTCTAAGTCAGAAGGAAATGAAGCATATATACCAGCAAAATAGAATTTTCCCTGGGTATTTTTGGCAATCACATGGGCCCTGTCCATGTTTAGGAGATATGGAATAAGCTTTGGATAGGCTAGAATATTGGTTATGAAGTTGCTGGTAGGATCTTTTTTAAAGGAATCGTGTAATTTTCTGGGTAATCTGCTTAAAAACACAGAGAGATTGTGTTGGACAATAGCTGGTTCATAGGGAGCAGCAGGGCCACTTACTTCAATAATGGCATCTTCAATACAGTGGAGTAGGTCAAATTGAAATACCTCATTGAAGTAGTCAATTGTCCTATCAAATGCCACCAGGCTAAAACCTGGTAAAAATGAGTATTCCTCTAAAGCAGGTTCAAATGAAGGTAGGAGCTCCTGGGGATTTACAATAGGATAAGTTTCTTTGTTTTCAAAAAAAGGCTTTATTAGACAGAATTTTATGTGAACTATGTCTAGATATTTAATTAGCTCGTTTAAATTTGAAAAATAAGCTGGACGGCTTAAGGTGTATGGATCCTTCCATTTGTAATTATTAACCAATGAAAATGTGTCTTCCCATGTTAATTTCATCGACTATTCTACTTGATTTAACTTTATGTTTATAAATTTTATTTTTCACTAAAAAGTTTATCCTACATATTGCGTTTTTGCAATTTTCAAGTTGCTGGTTTAAAAAAGTCTCATTCCTTATTTTTGGCCTTTGGATGGGCATTGTCATATATGTGCGCAATCTTTCCCATGGTGAGATGCGTGTATCTCTGGGTGGTTGATAGCCTTGAGTGGCCAAGTAATTGTTGAACCACCCTTAGATCTGCTCCAGATTCAAGCATGTGCGTTGCAAAGGAATGCCTCAAGGTATGTGGGGATATAAAAACTGGCAGGGAGGCCTGTTTGCAAGCCCTCTCAACTATTCTTAAGGCCTCTCTTCTATTTAGTCTTTTTCCCCTAACACCTAAAAAAAGCGCCTTTGTTCCCTGCTTGGGGTTAAAGGCCTTCCTTTGCTCTAAATATCTTAATATGATTTCCCTACACTTAGAAGTTATGGGAACAATCCTTTCTTTGTTTCCTTTACCAAGTACTTTCAACACCCCTTGGCTGAGATCTATGTGGTCTATATCTAGAGACAGTGCTTCACTTATCCGCAGTCCCGATCCATATAAAAGTTCCAACAGTGCCCTGTTCCTCAGCCCTTTTGGAGAATTGTCCTGGATTTTATCCAATAATTTTGTTATTTGATCTATGTTTAATACCTTTGGGTGGTGCTGAGATGTCTTTGGGTTGTTTATACCAATAATTGGATTTTTCTTGATAACTCCTTTTTTTTCTAGAAATCTAAAAAAGCCCCTAAGAGAGGATAATTTCCTGGATACTGTAGTCTTTTTTTGACCTTGAAGATGGAGGTTTTTTAAAAATGAAGTTATGTGTTTTTTTGAAATTTTTTCCACTTCATCGAATGTTATAGAGTAATTGTCTTTTAAATATTGTTCAAAGGATATTAGATCTGTCTCATATGCCCTGAAGGTTGCAGGAGAAAATCCCCTTTGACCTTTTAAATAGGATAGATAATTAGCGAGATAAGTATTCATTTCCCCTTCTGTCCATTATATATGTACTTTTCTGAGATTTTTTGGCGATTTTTTTTAAATTCACTGCAATTTGAGATGCTTCACCATAGTGTTTTAATTTTCCATTGAGATTAAATACAACACCTATGGATATTGCCATTAATGGAAATTTTTCTATCTTACCCTGTCGGTTTTTTGATACAATATAACCCCTTTCCTTGTCCGTTGGGTCATAGAAATATGGGATTATTGAATCAAAATTTTGTATTATTTTTTTACACACATTTTCTGCTTTGTTTACAGGAACAATGAACACATAATCGTCACCCCCAATATGTCCAACAAATCCTTCAGCTCCACACTCTTCCTTAACAGTATTTACCAGAATCCTGGCCGTCATCATAAGTACCTCATCACCCCTTGAGAATCCATATTTGTCGTTATATGATTTAAAAAAGTCAAGGTCCACATATCCCAGGGCAAAATCTCTTTTTGCATCAATGAGGCTTTGAATTTTTTGTATAATTGTGGTGTTTCCAGGTAGTTTGGTGAGAGGATTTGCATCCAGAAATTTAGATGCCTTGGATATGGTTAGCTCTAACCTAATCCTGGCTTCTTTGGTATTAATTGGCCGAAGTAAAAAATCATCAATATCCAAGTCAAGTACTGGTATTTTCTCGATTTCTTTGGGAATATCCTTATCAAGGCATAGTATCAAGGGGATTTGAAGGTATACATTCTCACCTTTTATTAATTTTATCATGTCCAGATAAGGGATGTCTTGTATCTTTATATCCAGTATTATCATTGCTGGGGGGGTTTGGAGTATCCTATCTATTGCGGTCTTTCCTTTTTTAAATAGAACAAGCTTGCCTTTTCCCTTTAAAAGGTCATGAAACACAGCGTTAATTGTTTCATCTGGGGATATTAGAAAGAATTCCTGGTTGTTGTTTAGCATAATTATCCTATTTGGGAATAAAGGTTAATACTTCTATTATATCCTCTAATACCTTATCCATTATTTTTGCGAGTTTTTTAAAACTAAGACCAATATCTATAAACCCTTTTTTATATAGTATTCCTACCTGGTCGTCTCCACTATTTCCAATCTCTAATACCTTGGTGATAAAGTCTGCAATGTGCACCACATTTGCGAAATCTGGATGAAACTGGGCAAATCTGGGACTGTGGTGGTAGGTAAGTGCTTCTTTTGTGGTAAGTGGTAGGTTCCAGTGCTCTGCAAGCCACGCATTTACCCTGTCATGGGAAAATCCCAGTACTTTTTTTTCAGCATTAAAATATGAAATATCCTCTTCCTCTACCATTCTATTTATTTCTTCCTTTTCTTCAGGGAGCTGAACTGCAATTACCACTTTGCCTATATCGTGCAATAGTCCTGCAACGGCGAACTCTTCAGGGTCTTTTAGTTGAAGCTCTTCAGCAATAATTTTTGAGATTGTAGCACATCCCAGACTGTGTTCCCAGAGCCCAACCATGGCCTGGGTCATAACATCAAATACTGAGGTTGAAATTATTATTCCCCTGATCACATTAAATCCAAGGAGTACCAGTGCGTGCTGTATGGTATTGATCCTCCTTGGAAATCCATAGACTGGTGAATTTACCATTTTTAATACCTTGGCAGAAAGCACCTGATCCTTGGCAATGACCTCAGCAATTTGTTTAGGTGTGGAGTGTTCATCTTCTATCATTCTTGTAATTTCTTCTAGAACTGGTGGCAGGGTGGGTAAATCCTTAACTGCCAGTATTTTTCCTTTTCTTTCAGTCCTTAGATCCTCCATGTACTATCCTAATCTTCGGTCTTGTTTTTCTTTAATTGATACGTGAAATAAATGTTGAAAAATTCTTTTACCTTTTGCATCCATTTGTTATTTTTATGTTTTCTGAAGATATAATCAAGCCTATCTAGTCTTTTTTTTATTGAAAATCCATAAGCCCCTTCTCCAAGGTCCAGGGGAGTTCCCTTGACCACAATAAATTTTATACCCTGTTTTTTTAAGATGGAAAAGTGGTTTTCTGTGAGCTCCGTGCCCTGGGCAATTAAAACCATCCCGTTTTCTTTTAATACAGGTTTGGCCAATACCATTCCTGTTTTTGCCTTATCCAGAGGAATTTTTTGCATCTTTGATCCTTATTTTGGAATGTAATATTTATTTGTTATATCCCTTTTTACCTCTCCTGCTATTTCAAGCTGGATTAGCTGGGATGTGATCTCTGATGGATGAATATCCAGGTTGTCACACATCTCATCAATTCCAGCCTCACCTTTTTTCCCAAGAAAATCCAGTATTCTTTTGGTAAGGTGGTTTGAAGGTTCACTTTTTGAGGTATGTGTGAAATTATGATGATTTTTGGATTTGGGAGTTTGTAATGGGTTAATTTGATATTTGATTTCAGATAGGATATCTTCTGCATTGCGAACCAGTATTGCGCCGTTTCTTAGGAGTTCGTTGTTTCCAGCAAACAGGGGATTATCTATGGGACCAGGGATAGAAAATACCAACCGATTTTGTTCCACTGCATATGAGGCAGTGATTAAACTACCACTCCTTTTGGCAGCCTGAATAACAAGGACTCCCAGACTTAACCCACTGATTATTCTATTTCTTATTGGAAAGTTTTCTGCTGTGGGTTTTGTTGACCATGGAAATTCAGATAAGACTAGCCCTGATTTTTTGATCTCTTCTTTTAGATATATATTGGATGCAGGGTAGTTTATATCTAGGCCTGTACCTAGAACAGCGATTGTTGATCCCACTCCCCTTAACCCTCCTCTGTGGGCAATGGCATCAACCCCTACTGCCAGCCCAGAAACAACAGTGATTCCATTTTTAGACAGTTCAGTTGCAATTGAAAGGGTGAGCTTCCTGCTAAGGCCATCTATTTCCCTCGCTCCAACTATGGCCACAGAAGGATTTTTTAAAAGGGACAAATCGCCAGCATAGTAGATGATAATAGGTGGATTAGGTATCTCAAAGAGCTGTTTGGGATATTTAGGTTCAGCAAGGAGTATGTATCTGGATTTTGATTTCTCAATTAGTTCCAGTTCCCTTGATAGTCCCTTCTCCCATCTTTTTTCTTTTAAGGCTGTGACAACTTTAGGGCTAATTCCAGTGGATACCCATGTGTTTGAATTTTTAACAGCATTTTGGGCAGATTTATATATTTTGATCAGCTTTTTCCATGTCCTGGCTCCAATTCCTGGAGTATGTTTCAATATCAGTGATGAGTAAAGTTCCCCATTCTCCATCTATGGCTCCAAGACTGTTAAAAAATTTAAAGCTATGGCCTAAAGACTTGATGTTTGCCCTTTTAATGTTTAATGTTTCTTCACTTATGCTGCTTTTTTTAGACCCCTAGAGGTCTTTTTAATGTATAAGAAGTCAAACACCATTGCAACATTAACTTTGCATTAGTCAGTTATTTAAGGAGGATTTTAATGGGTGGTGAACTTTTGTATAAGTTTTTGGGCTTAGCAATTCCTGGCGGTATATTGACATTTGTTTTTGGAATTTTTTGCGGGGGTATTTTGATTTCTTTTTTTTCCATGTTATTGGGAATAATTAAAAAAGTTAAATTTTATGAAAAACTCTCTCTCCAAATGCTGAGAATGGGTTTTTTCGCATTTTGGGTGTACATAATATTGGACGTAGCATATGGTTGCTTTATGGTGCACCTCTTTAGTTTAAAAATGGAGTGGGGACAACTAAAAGAATTATTTTTCAAAAGTTCTATTTTGCAACTGGACCTTGCTCTTTTATTTGGATCTGTTGTTTTGTTTCTCATTGTTTTTTTATTAAAGGATGTTTTAAAGAAAAATCGTAATTTTTTTACTGTAATTTTAGCGTGTGTAAACATAATATTATGGCTTGGGATATATGGGGCAATAAATTTGAAGTTTTACTATTTTCATGAAAACATCTCCTTTTTAGATATACAAATGAAAGAGATTCTGTTTCCTAAAGAACTATTTCCTGTTTTAATGTTCTGGGCTTATTTGTTTTTATCCATTGGTACTGCATCTCTATATTCCACATTTTATTTAATGCTCAGAAGAAATAGAGATGATTTTGGAAGGGATTATTATAAGTTCACTATTCCTGCATGTGCTAGATGGTGGTATGCTATAATTATTTATTTAATATTTTCAATTAGTAAGGCCTTAATGGTGTTTGGAAGTTTTAGTAAGGTGCCACTTATAGTTTGGGGGATTTTGGGGGTAGAATTGTTAGTGGTACTAATAGTCTTTACTTTAAATCACAAATTGATCAAAAGTGAACATCCAATAAGGCTTAAAGAAATCATGGTATTAAGCCCCTTTTGGGGGGTACTTATGAACATACTCTTTGTCATGGGGTCTATTTTTGAATTGGGATACAATATAGTATCGGGGAAATTTTTTTAGGAGTGCCGGGGGAGGGAGTCGAACCCTCACGGGCGCGAGGCCCGCGGGATTTTGAGTCCCGTGCGTCTTCCAATTCCGCCACCCCGGCGTGAGATGGATGATTTATATTTAAATAGTTGTTAGGTGTCAAGTGTAGATTTTTAATTGAAAGGGGTTGTTGGATGATTTTAAATGAAAAATATATTGATGAACTAATTGAGTATATCCGTTCTGGAAACTTGGCCCAGGACTTTGAGTATTCTACTGAAGAAAGGAGGTATGAGATCCTGGATTTTTTGGAAAAGCTCATGGACCTTGGGGAGGTTGCAGATGAAGCAGCCACCAAAATTATATTTAAAAACACTCAACTTGGGGCCTTTTTTGAAAATAGCCAAAAATAACGGCTTTTGTTTGAAGATAATATATATGAATACTCCTTTATGAAACGAAAGCCCTGCAAGTTGTCTTTATGCCAGGGATGGTTAGAAAAAATTAACACATAACCATTATCCTTTACATACTTTTTAGATAATTTTAAAAATTTGTCCCAGGGACAAAATGCCCTTGAGAGACAAAGATCAAAGTCCTTTTCTCTCAGTTCTTCAATGTTTCCCAAAAAAAGTCCTGTATTCTTTATTTGTAGGAAATTTATCATTAAATTTATGAAAACTCCCCTTTTTTTTCTAGGTTCCACCATGAGATAATCTCCATTTTCATACAGAATCCTGAAAGGAATGCCAGGTATACCTGCTCCTGCCCCAATATCCAGCATCTTGAACTGGTTATAATGGTTTGAAAATGGGGAGGTTATGTTAAAAAAATCTGCCAGGTATATGGAATCTAAAATAAGCTCGTCAAAGATTAGTCTGGGTTCCTTGGTGCCAACCATGTTGGCTTTTTCTGCCCATTTGCTTAAATTAAATATAAAAGTGCATAATTTTGTTGTATGGTATGAATGGATATTTATACTGAGATTTGCTTCATGATTTATTTTTTTTAAGATATATCTTTCAAGAGCCTTTTTGTCCATGGGTCTTTATTTTAAAGAAAGTACTTAAACAAGACAATAATGTTTTCTGCTTATTCCATGCTGTGTCTGTGTATGTGATCTGTGTCTGTGGTCTGTAACTTCCCTATACTCACACATACACCCCCACTCACACTTTCACATACACCCTTCACCCTTCTACCTTCTACTAATAACTAAAGACTAATAACTAATCACTATTCACTTGATCCATAACCCAATCAATAATCGGAGCTAAAGAAATAGGCAGATACTTAAAAAAATTATTGACTATCAAACAAAGTTAGGTTTATCTAATTTCTCCATTAAAGGAACTAGGAGGATATATGAAAGAATTTACAATTGCCCTTGCTGGGAACCCCAATTCTGGTAAGACCACGCTTTTTAATTTACTTACTGGCGCTAGGCAGCATGTTGGAAATTATCCAGGTATTACAGTTGAGAAGAGGGAGGGATATGTAAAACATGGCGAAGTGACTCTGAGGATTGTGGATCTTCCAGGAACCTATTCTCTCACTGCCTATTCCCAGGAAGAGTTGGTGGCCAGGAATTTTATTGTAAATGAGAAACCTTCTCTAGTTGTTGATGTTATTGATGCCACAAATTTAGAGAGACACATGTATTTAGCTGTACAGTTTATGGAACTTGGTGTTCCACTAATCCTGGCTTTAAATATGATGGATGAGGTAAAAAAGAAGGGTATGGAGATAGATATTGACAGACTTTCTTCCCTTTTGAAATGTCCTGTGGTGCCCATGGTGGCCAAAAAGGGGATAGGGAAAAATGAATTAATTGAACAAGTGGTTGAATGTTCCATTAATGAAAGGGATTGGGTGCCTATTACTATTTCTTATGGACCAGATTTGGATCCTGTAATTGAAAAAATGTCAGAACTTATAAGAGAAAGTAACTTTTTAACTGAAAAATATCCTCCTCGCTGGATAGCTTTGAAGTATTTGGAAGAGGATGAAGATATATTGTGCAAGGGGGATAAGCAAGATAAAGGTGTGTCTAGTGGGTTAAAAGCACTTGCAAAAGAGGTATCAAAACACTGTGAGAAGACCCTAAACACTGTGCCAGAAGCCATAATCGCTGATTATAGGTATGGATATATAAACTCTTTACTAAAAGGAGTGATAAAAAGGCGTTTTGATACTGATAGATTGGATATATCTGATAAAATAGATAAGGTGCTTACCCATAGGTTCATTGGTCCACTCATTATGGTATTTGTCCTCTATCTTATGTTCAAGATGACTTTTTTGTTTGGGGAATATCCCCTTGCATTGATTGAGAAGTTTTTTGGGCTACTGTCTAATGTTGCATCCAAATACCTTCCGCCGGGTTTTTTTAAATCTCTTGTTGTTTCCGGGATCATAGATGGTGTTGGTGGGGTTATGAGCTTTGTTCCTCTTATAATGATAATGTTTTTCATACTGGCCTTTTTAGAAGACAGTGGGTACATGGCCAGGATGGCCTATATGCTGGATAGGGTTTTAAGGATATTTGGTCTCCACGGATATTCTGTGATGCCCTTTATCATTTCCGGGGGAATTCCCGGAGGGTGTGCTGTTCCAGGAATAATGGCCACCAGGACGCTCAGGGGACCCAAGGAGAAGATAGCAACTATTCTAACGGCACCATTTTTTTCCTGCGGAGCAAAGGTCCCTGTTTTTTTGCTCCTTGCTGGGGCTTTTTTCCCAAAAAGCGGTGACAAGATTATGTTTGCTTTGACCATTTTTTCCTGGCTATGGGCACTTGTTATAGCCAAGTTATTTAGAACCACTGTAATTCCAGGAGAATCCACTCCCTTTGTGATGGAACTTCCACCTTATAGGCTACCAACGTTAAAGGGCCTTATTATCCACACATGGGAGAGGGTCTGGCAATATTTGAGAAAGGCTGGAACAGTTATTTTACTGATCTCTATTATAATTTGGGCAGGTATGAGCTTTCCATCTCCTCCTAAAAAATTAATAGATCCCATTAACAAGAAGCTGGAGATTTTAGAGATGGAGATCTCTAAAACTGATATCACCCAGGAGAAAAAAAATGAGATTTTACAACAAATACAAAAATTAAAGGGAGAGAAGAAGAAGATATCACTTATAAATTCCTTTGCAGGAAGATTGGGTATAATGGTGGAGAATGTAACAAAAATAGCCGGGTTTGACTGGAGGAGTAATATTGCCCTTTTAGGGGGTATTGCTGCCAAAGAGGTAATTGTTTCTACCCTTGGAACTGCTTATTCTTTAGGGGAAGTTGATGTGGACAACTCCTCTTCTTTATCAAAGAGGATAGCAAGTGATCCAAACTGGAATAATATCAAGGCCATAAGTTTTATGGTCTTTGTCCTAATTTATGCTCCATGTTTTGTGTCCCTTGTTACCATTGCCCAGGAATCAAATTGGAAATGGGCTGTATTTTCCGTGACTTTTAATACCATAACTGCATTTTTGGTCTCTGTGTTAATTTATCAAGTAGGCATAAGGTTTTTTTAGCCCATTGACTTTTGTTGGGAATTTTATTAGACAGATAAAAAATAAATGAGAGATGTCTCCTAACATCTCGGAACACGGTGAAAATCCGTGGCGGTCCCGCCGCTGTAATCGGGGAGGTTGTCCTGCCTAGGGATCAGGTGTTTATCCTGGTCCGGTCACTCTCAAGGTCCACCTTGGGGGGAAGGCCGTGGGGCATACTGATGATCCGAGAGCCAGAAGACCTGTTAGGGGATATATATTTCGGAGTCCTGATGGTAAAGGGACCCGGGAAGACAAATGTGTTTTCCTGGGTCCCTTTTTTATTTGGCAAAAAATAGTGGTCCACAGCAAAAAAGGTCAAAAAAAAGGAGGTATGAGCCATGAAGAAAAGTGTTATATCCTATCGTCGCAGGTGCAAAAAACTAGGGAAAAATACCGGTCTTTCCCACTATATCCTCTTGACCCCAAAGGCCAAGAAATAGGTAAGTGGTAGCTTATGAATAAAACAACATATGTGAATACCGGTTATGGTCCCAGATTTTCTGTCCTGGAAATAGGGGTAGCTGATAGGGTTGCTGTTGTTGAAGGAGATAGTGGATTCTGGGCAATTATAGATTCATCTGAGCTTCCAGAGGTGCTTGGAGGGAGACTTACAGAGGACTTCCTCAAAAAGGAGAAGGAGTTCAAAGAGGAGATGGAGAATCTCAGGTTCAAGCTGCCTCCATCTGCTGTTTACTTTAACCCCACAGATAGGTGTAATTTTGACTGCACCTACTGCTATCTCCCCAGGGATAGGAGGAAAAACGGCATTTCAATGAGTGGTGAAGAGGTCTGTTCCCATCTGGGAAAGCTCCTATCCTTTTTTAAAGAAGTCCTTGGAGATGAGGCCAAACCCCAGGTGATATTCCACGGTGCTGAACCAATGATGGCAAAAGAGGCTGTTTTTGAGGGGATATCAAAATACAAAGACCACTTTCTCTTTGGCATACAGACAAATGGGACCCTTTTAAATGATGAGGACCTTAGGTTTATTAAGGAGAATCAGGTTGGACTTGGTATATCCCTGGACGCTCCAGTGGAGGAGCTTGCCAATACCACAAGGAAGAGTTGGTCGGGAAAAGGTGGGTTTAAAAAGGTAGTTGAAGTTATTGAAAAACTATCAGATTATCCTGCATACAATGTGATTACCACTGTTACAAAATACAATGTGTCAGTGCTAAAGGACCTGGTTAAGTTCTATTTTGATCTAAGTGTTCCAGTGATCATGCTAAATCCCGTTCGTTGTACCCAGGAAGGTGGAAGACTCTCTAAACCAGATGACATGGTGTTTTTAAAGGAAATCACAGAGGCACTGGATTATAGTTATGAGCTCTATGAAACTTCAGGGAGAAAGGTAGTAGTAGCCAACTTCGCAAATATCCTTGCAGGAATCCTGGGACCTACTGGTAGGAGACTTATGTGTGATATATCTCCATGTGGTGGAGGAAGGTGTTTTTTTGCACTGGCTGCCAATGGAGATATCTTCCCGTGTAGTGAATTTATTGGCATACCAGAGTTTAAGGCGGGAAACATAAAGGATGATTCCATATCTGATATCCTGAAAAGAGACCAGATTAAGATGGTGACCAGTAGAATGGTTGAAAAGATAGAACCATGTAAATCCTGTGCTGTGAGACATTTTTGTGGTGCTCCCTGTCCAGCAGAGGTCTATATGCTCAATGGAGATCTAAACACCGTTGCACCATTTTGTAATTTCTACGAAGGACTTATTAGATATGCCTTTAAGGTGATATCCCTTGGCAGGGAAAACGCCTATCTCTGGGATGGCTGGGAAGAGGAAACTGAATGTACTTATAATTTTGCTTAAACATTATGAGGCTGTGGACCACTATTTACAAATTTTTCTAAAAAATTTGTTCTTGACTTGGAAAAGAAAATCAATATAATCAACTCTCGTTGCATTGATCCCCGGTAGCTCAAGCGGCAGAGCGGGTGACTGTTAATCACCATGTTGGCGGTTCAAGTCCGCCCCGGGGAGCCAGAAAAAGCAAAATAATTAAGGCCACTTAGAGAGAGTCTCTAGGTGGCTTTTTTGGTTTTGAAATTAGTCACCTTTTGCGAGATTGGGGTGGAGACTTTGGGGGGAAGTTTCTTTGCAAACCACCATTTTTAATTGCTTGGGTTGAAACAAAGGGTACATTCCTATCTAAACTGCCTTAATTGACCAACTCATTTGCTATAAGCTCTGCCTGTTTTAAAAGAGTTTCCGTGGCAAGCTGCTGCATATCTGGAGGATAGCCAAATTGCCTTAAGGTTCTTTTGATGATGACCCTTAATTTTGCCCTTGCACTTTCCCTTATTGTCCAATCTATGCTTGTGTTTTTCTTTACTTTATTAAATAAAACAGTAGCAAGTTCTCTGAGTTTCTCTTTTCCCATAAGTTCTCTTGCGCTTTCATTATCAGCAACTGCACAATAAAAGGCATACTCATAATCAGATAATCCCATTTCTTCTGGCTCTTTATCACTTTCTTTTATCTCTTTTGCAAGTTTTATAAGCTCATCTATAACTTCAGCTGCTGTTAAAATTTTATTGTTATATTTTCTTATTAAATCTTCCAAGGATTGCATAAGGGATTTACTTTTTACAAAATTTACTTTCATTCGTCCTTTGATTTCATCATTAATAAGTTTTTTTAAGGTTTCAATTGCCAAATTCTTATGTTTTAACTCTTTTATCTCTTCTAAAAATTCATCAGATAAAATTGAAATATCAGGCTTTTTCAATCCTGCTGCATCAAATATGTCAATAACACCATTTGAGGATATGGCTTTGTCTATAATCTGTTTTATTGCTGTCTGATAATTTTCAATGGTTCCTTCATTTTTTGTGTTAAATTTTATAAGCCTTGATTTTACAGCTTGAAAAAACGCTACTTCCTCTTTTACTTTCATGGCTTCAGGGTGGGGCACTGCTATTGCAAAGGCCTTTGACAGTGCAGTAACAGCATCAACATATCTTTTTTTCCCATTTTCAAGCCCAAGGATAAAATCTTCTGCTTCAAGTATGATATTGAGCTTTTGGGAAGTATCTGCATTAAAATATCTTTTGTAGTCAAAACCATAAAGCATATCCCTGACGACTTCTAACTTTTCAAACATTATCCTTAGTGCTTCTTCCTGTAGTTTAGCAGGGTCTCCTTTGCCACCACTTTCTGCATAAAAAGATAAAGCCTCTTTTAAATCTGAAGCTATACCTATATAGTCAACTATAAGCCCACCTGTTTTATCCTTATAAACTCTATTTACCCTTGCTATTGCCTGCATTAAGGTATGGCCTTTCATTGGCTTATCAATATACATAGTGTGGAGACAGGGCACATCAAAACCTGTTAGCCACATATCTACAACTATTACAAGCTTTAGCTCGTCTTCTGGGTCCTTAAATCTATCTGCAAGGATTTTTCTCTGTTCTTTTGTTAAATAAAATTTTGAAATTTCAGGTCCATCTGAAGATGATGTTGTCATCACAACCTTTATTTTTCCTTTTTTTAACTCATCGCTATGCCACTCTGGACGAAGTTTTATTATTTCATCATAAAGACTAGCAGCAATTTTTCTTGTCATAGTAACAATCATTCCTTTTCCATCCATAACTTCAAGACGAGTTTCAAAATG
>NZ_BAAIEW010000036.1:0-27099 GCF_054654515.1 Desulfothermus okinawensis JCM 13304
CTTATCACAAATATATACACCAAGCCACAACTCGTCTATTGTATCTCCCCAGGAGGGAAGTTTTTCCCTCTTTGGATATGCAATACCTTTTACATAGAAATTACTTCCTTGTTGATAAGATGTATAATGGAATTCTAAGTAATTCATGGACAAAAGTTGTGTTTTGTTTATAATTAATTTATTTTTTTTTAGATGTAAAACCAGTGGAGTAGAGCACGAGATAAATAAAAAAAGTGTTGCAATAGAAATGAAGTTTTTTTTCATCTTGGCTCTCCTAATACAATCATATGCGCAAGGGTATGGTCTACCTTTTCCATGGGATTTATGAGAAGTTTTTTAAATTTTCTTTCCAATTCTGCCAGTTTAATATAAAATGGAGTCCTATCCATAACTGGAAAATACATGGCATCTTTAGTTATTTCTACGCACTTAAAACATCCAGGGAATTTTTTCATTACACCATTTGGCATTTTAACTACATTTGGTACTCCGTGAAGCCTGCATATCATAAGCCTATGTTTATAGAGAATACACTTTCCATCTTCATTTAAAGGACACATGATCCTTATTTGTTTATTTTCCTTTGATTTTTTTTCGACCAATTTAAGGTATTGTTTTGATCTTATTAAAATTTCCTTTTGTTTAGCTTCTGATATGGAGCTTAGTCCTTTAAATAAATATGCCCATTCTATATGGGTGTGGTGTTGAAAATAACTTACACAACAGTTGTCTTCACATCCCTCACATGTTAGCCCTATTTTATTTGCAATTTTATTATATGTTTCTTCCATATGATTATATAAAACCTCTAACTGCCTAAATAGATTTTCCTTTTGCCTTTCAATGGTGAGTCTATTTTTTGTTTTTTTCTTTTTTTTCATGGCAAATTCAACTAACTAAAACAGGCCCATCTCAGCCCTGGGTTTGGATTAGGTTTGCAATTTTATTAACGCATTCACTAACACTGAATCTATCAGTATCCACTACAAAATCACTATATTTTGAGTATAATGGACTCCTCTCCATATACAGATCTTTTATACTTTGACCATTTTCTATTACAAGCCCACGATGGGGACTCATTGAAATTCTTTTTTCTATTTCTTCTAATTGACATCTTAAATAGACTATTGGCCCTGACTTTTTTAAGTGTCTCATGGCGCGTTCACTGTATATTACACTGCCACCTGTGGCAATTACGCATCTATTTACATATAGGTTTAAAACAATAAATTCTTCTGCTTTTAAAAAATTTTTGTTCCCTAATCTATCCCTTATCTCTTGAAGTGGCCTACCAAACCACGATTCTATCAACAAATCTGTATCTATCCATGTAAAATTAAGGGCAGTTGCAAGCCTTTTTACTATTGTTGATTTGCCTGAACCTGGCATTCCTATAAGGGAGATATTTTTTATATCCATAGGTAAAGTTTAGAGTTAAAATCTACAAAAGAAATCTTTCAATAATTGAATTGCTCACCAAAAAACCGCTTTTTGTTAAACTAAGGTACCCATTTCTCATCTTTACCAGATTGTTTTTGTGAAGTAAATTTATCAATTTGTGGTGTTTTTTCCAAAAGTTTTCCCCGGTTTTTTTTGTGTATTCTTTTAGATTTAGCCCCCTCACAGTCCTTAGCCGTAACATTATAAATTCATTAATGTTGTCAATTTTATTTAAAGTGATGCTTTTATTTTTTGTAGATAACTCGCTGTATTTTTTTATATTTGTTGAATTTTTCCACCTCTTGTTACCAATAGTTGATACTGCTGATGGACCAAGTCCCAGGTAATCCATTTGTTCCCAATAACCCATATTATGTCTGCACACAAAACCCAGTTTTGCAAAGTTTGATATTTCATATTGTATAAATCCCTTGGATTCCAAAAACTCAGCTCCTCCAACATACATGGAAGCAAGTGTATTTTCCCCCGGCAATTCTACTAATCCCTCAGATAACATGGTATTTAGTTTTGTCCCTTGCTCTACTGTAAGTCCGTAGCATGATATGTGTTGGACATCCAATTTACATATTTGTTTTAAATCCTCCAACCATGAGGCCACTGTTTGATTGGGAAGCCCCCATATCAGGTCTATATTTATATTTTCAAATTTTGCAAGGTTGCAGAGTTTTACTGCATATATTGCCTCTTTTGATGTGTGAATTCTTCCTAGAAATTTTAGGTATGTATCCCTTATGCTTTGAAATCCTATACTTATTCTATTTATACCAAAATTTTTTAGTCCTTTTAGATAGACTAGGTCTTTTAGAGAGTCAGGATTTCCCTCAAAACTAAATTCCATGTGCTCATCAAACTGAAAATTTTTAAATAAGCCATTTAGGATCTTTTCAAGCTGATGTAATGTGAGGAGACTGGGAGTTCCTCCTCCAATATAAATAGATTTAAATAACTTTTTAGGTAAATTTTTCCCCCAATATTCGATTTCTCTAAGTATCCCCTGTAGATAAAGTTCCAATAATTCATTATTTAATTTTACTGAATAAAAATTACAATAAATACATTTGGACCTACAAAATGGAAAGTGTATGTACAATAACATGATTTTTATGTTTTTAGTTCATTTTTGTATCTTTCAAATTCACTAAAAACACATCCACAATATTGTTGTCTGTAGATACCTAATTTTTTACTTTCTTCAATTCCAAATTTCCAGCCTTCTCTAAAGTCATGATAATAAAATTTCACTCCCTTACCAACAGATAAATCCCTGCATAGAGATTTTATTGTTTCATGTTTTTGGAATTTGCTATACAAAAGTGTTGTTGTGAAATAATCAAATTTTCCCCTTTTGGCAATGGATACTGATTTTTCAAGTCTTAAATGGTAGCAATAAAAACACCTGTTATTTTCCCTATAAGCTACTTCTCTAAAATATTTTATTGGATGGTATTCATCATCTTTATATATTGTTCTCACATTGTATCTTTGGGAAATGGTTTCAAGTGCTTGTTTTCTCTTTAAATACTCCTGTAGGGGATGGATATTTGGATTATAACATAGTCCAATGACTTCAAGCCCAGCTTTTTTTAAAACCTCTATTGGATAAATAGCACATGGTCCACAACATATATGTAGTAAAATTCTCTTTTTTTTCATCTTACAGCTCTTCAATTAATATTTTTTTGTGATATTTTTTTTCCATATCAACTAATGTCTGTTTTTTGTTGTTTAATAGGTAGAGGCACAGTTCCTTTTCAAGTATATATTCAAGGGGATTAGGGGAATCTTCCCTGGATATCCGTCTATGGATGTCTTTTAATACCTGTGCAGCCCTCCATTCTATACTCACCACATGGCCCATACCCTTGCATTTTGGGCATTCTCTGTAAATACTGGATATTGCAGAAGACCCCATTTTTTGCCTCACCACTTCAAGTAGTCCAAATTTTGATATCTTTCCAACTGAAGACCTGGCCTTATCATTTTTAAGATGTAATTTCAGGTGTTTTTCCACATCCCTTGCGTATTTTTTGTCTTTCATTTCAATAAAATCTATAACTATTTGCCCTCCTATGTCCCTTAATTTTAGTTGGTATGCGATTTCCTTAGCGGCCTCTAAATTTGTCTTATAAGCCATATCCTTGAAATTAGATTCACCAGAAATCTTGGCAGAGTTTATGTCAATGGCAGTTAGGGCCTCTGTTCTGTCTATTACTATCTCACCACCAGAGGGGAGTGCTACCCTCCTTTGAAAAATTTTTTTGATTTGCTCTTTTATGTGGAATTTGTCAAATAGGTCAGGTTCAATGGATGAATAACATTTGACCATATTTTTTCTTCTGGGAAATACAAGGTTTATATATTCTTCCAATTTGTGGGCCACTTCCACATTATCCACCCATACATGTTTTACATCTGAAGTGAGATAGTCCCGGATAGCTCTAAATGCCAGGTCTTTTTCTTCATAAATAAGACATGGAGCCTTTTCCTCCATGGCCTTTTTTTTGATATCCTTCCACAGTCTCTGAAGGAACTGAAGGTCTCTAAACAAGTTTGTCTTATTTTGACCCTCACTCACAGTCCTGACTATTACCCCAAGGCCAGGGTCTAGCCTGAATTCATTTATAACCAACCTTAGTCTGTTTCTCTCTTCATCGTCTTCTATTTTTCTAGATATGGCCACCTGTTCTTTGCCCGGGGTTAGCACAAGATATCTTCCTGGAAGTGTGAGATAAGTTGTTAAAAATGCCCCTTTATTTTCTGTTGGCTCCTTAACAATCTGTACCAGGATCTCCTGACCAGGTTTTAACACCCTTTGGATTGGTGGGAATTTCTGACCTCTCAGTGATTTTATATCTGATACATAGTAATCTGGATGCACTTCATCTATTTGTAAAAATCCATTTCTCTTGTCCCCATAATTTACAAATGCCGCCTGAAGAGATGTATCAATATTGTGTATTACCCCTTTATATATATTTCTTTTGATTTTATGGCTACTTAGCATTTCCACATAATATTCATCAAGTGTGTGATCTTTTATTAAAGCCACCTCTATGAGTTCAGAGGGCAGGATTGAAATCAGCATTTGTCTTTTTTTGAGTGCCATATTAAATTTTTCTCCTTATTTCCATTGGAATGTTAACAGCATGCTTATTTGTTGACCTGAGTGGATAATGGATATATTAATCTTTTTCCTGAGCAAAACAAAATAACACAGCAGGAGAACCAACTATATGATATCCCCTGGAGAATTAATACAACTGGTTAGTCCCCAAGGCAAGAAATATCTTAGGACGCTAGAGCCTGAAAAAGAACTCCACACCCATGACGGAAAAATAGAACTATCAAAGATTTTGGAAAAAAATTTTGGGGACACCATAAATACCCACCTTGGCAAGACATATCACATCTTTAAACCAACCCTTTATGATTTAATAAAACACATAGAGAGAAAGACCCAAATTATCTATCCAAAAGACATTGGATACATCTTAGTTCGTCTTGGGGTAGGGCCAGGTACCAGGGTGGTAGAGGCTGGATGCGGCTCTGGTTCCCTTACCATGTCCTTGGCATTTATGGTTGGAGAAAGCGGGCTGGTGCATGCCTTTGATAGAAGGGAGGAGTTTGTAGCTCTTTGTAAAAAGAACTTAATTAAAGTTGGCCTTGAGTCTCGGGTTAATCTGGTGGTAAAGGACATTAGTGAAGGATTTGGAGTGGAGAATATGGATTGTGGTTTTTTGGATGTAAGGGAGCCCTGGCTTTATGTCAGTGGGCTTTCTGAAGCTGTAAAAAATGGTAGTGTGGTTGGATTTTTGCTTCCTACAACCAACCAGGTGACTACTTTGTTACAAACACTGGATGGTGCACCTTATACTGACATAGATGTTGTGGAGATCATGCTTAGGCGATATAAGCCTGTTTTTGAGCGTTTCAGGCCAGATGATCGAATGGTGGCGCATACTGGTTTTTTAGTATTTGCAAGGGTAAAAAAATAAATACATAATGGAAGTTGGCATATGGAGAGATTTTTAAAGAGAAGAGAAAGGATAAGGGCAAAAGTAAAAGAGCTAAATTTTGATGCATATTTAGTTATGCATCCTGCCAATAGATTTTATTTAAGTGGTTTTGAATTACATGATCCCCAGTGCAATGAAAGTGCTGGTTGTATATTGTTAATCCCAGATGGTGAAGATTACCTCCTTACAGATCCAAGATATTATGAGGCTGCTATAAAATTGTGGGATAAGGACTATGTTTTTATTTATACAAGCAATAAAATGGAGGAGATAAAGGAATTCTTACTTAAAAATAAATTAAAAAATATAGGATTTGAACCCAATATACTCTCATATGAATTTTATAATTCCCTGTCAAAGTCAGTGAATTTAATCCCATATAAAGGACTTGTGGAAAGTTTCAGGGAAGTAAAGGATGAACATGAGTTAAATCTAATAAAAGAATCAGTGGAAATAAATCACAAGGTGTTTAGCAAAATTCCTTCCCTTAAACTTACTGAAATTACCGAGGAAGAACTTGAGTGGGAGATAGAAAAGCTTTTTAGGGAATTTGGTGCAAAAGAATTGGCATTTAAGTCCATTGTGGCTTCAGGGAAAAATGCAGCCCTACCACATTATATACCTGGGAAGAAAGGGATCCAGAAAAATAGCTGTCTTCTCATAGATATAGGAGGCAGGTATAAGGATTATTGCTCAGACCAGACCAGGACATTCTGGATTGGAGATAATCCCCCTGAATATTTTTCCAGGACGTTAGATATGGTAAAAAGGGCACAAAAACTTGCAATTGAAAATATAAGGCCAGGTATGGTGATCAAGGATTTGTACTTCCTGGTAAAGGATTTTTTTGATGAACACGGTATTGGTGATAAATTTACCCATGCCCTTGGGCACGGAATTGGTCTGGACACCCACGAAGCCCCAGCTATTGGTCCAAAAAACAACAAAAGATTTCAACCAAACATGGTTGTGACAATAGAACCAGGGCTCTATTTCCCAGAGTGGGGAGGGGTCAGGTGGGAGCACATGGTGGTTGTCACTCAAGAAGGTGCTGAGGTTTTATGATCTATTCAGATAGGGTGTATGTTAAGATTCCAAGGGATCAAATTGGATATTTTAAATTTATTTTAGAGAGTTATGAAAATCTCTGTTATATGAGTGTTATCGACAGATTTGAGGCAGTGATAAAAATTTCGTACCTAAAAGATCAGGTAGAAGAATTGGAACTTTTTTTAAGTTCCCTTGAAAAAGAGATTGGTCTAGAAATAATTTATCCAAAAAAATGGAAGGAAAAATAGTCGTTTTAAAAAAAACACGTGAAATACCTGTTAAGATGAGACATCCCTGGATTTACTCTGGGGCAATATCAAGGGTGTCTGGGAATCCATATCCTGGGGATGTGGTTTTGGTTATGTCTTATAAAAAAGAGCCCCTTGGCTATGGCTGGTATTCGCCAAAATCCCAGATAAGGGTCAGGATGTTATCTTATGATACTGAAGAGAAAATAGATGAAGAGTTCTTTTTTAAAAAAATGGACAGTGCTTACAGATATAGGAAAGATGTAAGTCCTTTTTTGGGATCAAATGCATATAGACTGGTAAATTCTGAGGGAGATGGTCTACCTGGACTTATAGTAGACTATTATAATGGCTATATTGTGTGTCAATTCCTATCTGCTGGATCAGAAAAAATAAAGGATCTGATTTTACAGTATCTAACTGAGAATATAAAACTATGTGGCATAGTTGAGCGATCTGATGTGGGTGTTAGAGTAAAAGAGGGTTTAAATATTGTAAATAACGTACTGTTTGGTGAAATTCCTGATAAGATAAAGATTCAGGAAAAAGATGTCAGTTTTCTTGTTGACATTAAAAAAGGGCATAAAACAGGTTTTTACTTAGATCAAAGAGAGAATCGATACTTTGTGGGTAATATTTCACATAACAAAAAGGTACTAAACTGTTTTTCATATACAGGAGGATTTGGATTACATGCTTTAATTGGTGGTGCCAAAAAAGTTATAAATATTGATAGATCAGAAGAAGCCCTTAAGATACTAAAAGATAATCTATCTATAAATAATATATCAAAAGATGAATTTGAAATTATAAGGGAAAATGTATTTTCTTCACTGCGTAGTTATATGGAATTAGGTGAATCCTTTGATATGGTTATCTTAGATCCACCTAAGTTTGTTAAACAAACATCCCAGCTAAAAGATGGTATAAAAGGGTATAAAAAATTGAATAAAAGGGCTTTGAAAATTGTAAAACCAGGGGGATATTTGATTACTTTTTCCTGTTCAGGATTAGTTGATAGGGATAATTTTGAAAAAATTATAATTGATTCTGCAATTAGCAGTGGAAGAGATGTGAAGGTGGTAAAAGAGCTCTCAGCTGGTTTGGACCATCCATATCCTCCTTATCTTAAGGTGGGAAAATATCTTAAAGGACTCGTTATAAGGGTATATTAAAATGGATTATTATCCAGTTTTTTTAGATCTTAAAGATAAAGAGTGTCTGGTTGTTGGAGCTGGATCTGTTGGAATAAGAAAAATACATACACTGTGCAAGGCTGGTCCAAAAAAAATAACAGTTGTTGATCCATATCTATCCAAAGATGTTGAAAATTTCCTGCCTTCATTTGTGTGTTTAAAAAAAAGGGAATTTAGAGAAAAAGACTTGGAATGCAAATTTTTGGTGATAGTTGCAACCAATAATTTTGATTTAAATAAAAGAATAAGTAAACTGTGTAATGATAAGAATATCTTATGTAATGTGGTGGATATGCCTGATCTGTGTTCTTTTATTGTTCCATCTATTGTTGAAAAAAAGAGTATAAAGATTGCCATTTCAACTGGTGGTAAAAGCCCTGCAATGGCTAGATATATAAGGAAAATTGTTGAAGATGCAGTGGATGATGATCTGGTTATATTAACTGAACTTCTAGGGAGAATTAGGCCATTTATTACATTCAGAAACAGCTCAAGTGATGAGAATAAAAAGATTTTCAATAGTTTTATTGAAGAAAGATTTATATCAGCCATTAAAAAAAGAGATGTAGATTATATTAAAATAAGGTTAAGATCAGTTTTAAAAGAAATCAGTGAAGAAAAAATAACGGAGTTATTAAATGATTTATGGTAATATTTTAGTAACTATTATTTATATTATAGCCTTTATACTATGTGTTATTGGTTTTTATAAAAAGAAATCAGATTTAGATTGGATATCAAACTTATTTATAGTAATTGCCTATGCAGGACATACCATAATTTTATCTTTAAATATATTTAATGATTCTTATTTATCAAAGGGACAATTTTATTTTAGTCTATTTGGATGGTCCATTATACTTGTTTTTTTATTTTTGATATGGAGGATGCGGATTAAATTTTTGTCCTTAATTATAGCTCCCCTGGCCCTTGTATTTTTTATATGGTCTAATTTTATAAATACAAAAGTGTTGCCTGTTCCAAAGACCATGAGTTTACTTTGGTTTAGTACCCATATTTTTTGTCTGTTTCTGTCAATTGCATTGGTATCAGTTGGTTTTGCTGTTGGGATCTTTTATATATACCTGCACAATCAAATAAAGAAAAAGTCATCAACTGATTCTTTTAAAATAGAAGGGGTTTCCCTGGAGAAACTGGATAGAATAAATCACTTTGTTGTTGGGATAGGATTTCCCTTATTTACAGTGGGAATTCTCTCGGGATTTGTATGGGCGTCTTTTACCTGGCATAAGGTGTTTTCTGGTGACATAAAAGAGATCTGGAGTATAATTGTATGGCTTTTGTATGCATATTTGTTCCATCAAAGGATGGCAATTGGGTGGAAGGGTAAAAAGCCCGCTATTTTAATAATATGGATTTTCAGCTTAAGTCTTATCTCCTTTTTGGTGATCAATTCACTTTTCCCAACTCATCACAGCTTTAAGTAAATGGGACGCAACATGGAAAAACATATATATCTTGTTGGGATAAATCACAAAACAGCACCTGTTGAGGTAAGGGAGAAATTCGCTTTAACAGATATATCTCCCAGGAAATTTTTGGACTATACAGAAAATTTAATAGATGAAGTCCTATGTCTTTCAACTTGCAACAGGGTAGAGATAATATTCGTGTCCCAGGGAAATTTTGACCCTGTTTCCAGTATGATTGATATATGGTCTATTTTATGTGGTGAAACAAAAGATAACCTTGAGCCCTATGTGTATTCATACAAAGATATGGATGCCATTTTTCACCTATTTGAAGTTGCGTCTAGTCTTGATTCCATGGTGGTTGGGGAGCCCCAGATACTGGGACAATTAAAAGATGCGTACAAACTGGCAGCTGATAACAAGACAACTCGTTCTATATTAAATAGACTCATGCACAGGTCTTTTTCTGTTGCCAAAAGAATCAGGACAGAGACCAAAATAGCCCATAGTGCTGTATCCATTAGCTATGCAGCAGTTGAGCTTGCCAAGAGGATTTTTTCAGACCTTAGCAACAAAAAGGCCATGTTAATAGGTGCTGGAGAGATGGCTGAGTTGGCTGCTCAACACCTCATAAATAGTGGTATTAAGGATATTGTTGTGGTTAATAGGACATTTTCCAGGGCAAAGGACCTTGCCAGGAGATTTAATGGAAAGGCCTATCCATTTTCCAGTCTCTTTGATCTACTTCCTCAAATAGACATTGTAATAAGTTCTACTGGCTCCACTGCACCCATTATACATCAAAGGGATATGAAAGTTATAATTAAGAAGAGAAAATATAGTCCCATGTTTTTTATTGATATAGCAGTTCCAAGGGACATTGATCCAGATGTGAATAATTTGGACAATGTCTATTTATATGATATTGATGATTTAAAGGACGTGGTTTCTGAAAATTTAGAGAAAAGGGCCAGGGAGGCTGAGATTGCAAGATCCATTATCAGGGAAGAGGTGGGGAAATTTGAAACATGGCTAAGATCTTTATCTCTAACTCCTACAATCAAAGACCTTATTGATAAATTTGAATCCTTGGCTCAAATAGAAGTAAAAAAGAGTTTAAAGAAACTTATGAAATTAACTGATGACCCTGAGGCTGAAAAGATACTAAATATTTTGGCTTCCTCATTGATCAAGAAGTTTTCCCATTATCCCATTTCATTTTTAAAAAATAAATCCACCAGGGATAGGGTAGATGTTAGAGAATATATTTCATTAATCAGAGATATCTTTGAATTGGACAAAAAGTAATCCCCCAAAGATAACGAAATTTGTCATTAAACCAAGCCGAGCTGGGTTTAGACTCGGCCTGGTTTAGGTAGTATCTATTTTTTTAGGCCTTGGTTCATAAAATTCAGCACCTTTGCCATTAGATCAAATTGGGGAGCCCCAATATATCCCCATCTGAGTCTATCTTTGTCTATTCCAAACTCAGATAGTGTATCCTGCATGATCTTTATTCGTTTGTCAGTTGTGTAATTCCCCCACAAATGATGACAATTGTCCGGGGGACATCCAGCAACTAATATTCCATCTGCCATGTTTGAGAACAATATTTCACTTATAACCTCTGGACTAAGGGAACCAGAGCATCTGATCCTGATTGTCCTGAAATTCTCTGTAACTTTAAGCCCCTTAACCCCCATTAAGTCAGCAGACCCATAGGAACACCAATAACAGAGAAAGGCGAGTAGTCGGGGTTCTCCTTCTGGATGGTTCTCAAAGGCCCTTTTGGCCATGTTCAGGATTTGGGCCTCTTCAAGGTTTAAAAGTACAATGGCCTTTGAAGGACAGGTGGAGTAGCAGAGCCCACAGCCTTTACAGAATTTAGAATCAATCTTGATTTCAACATGTTCCAATTCCTGCTCATTTGTGTTTGATGGATCTAGGAATATGGTCCTCTGGGAATCCTTTTCCCTTGCAGATATGGCTCCATGGGGACATATTGGAATACACAGACCACATTTAGAGCATTTTTCCAGATTAGTATATGATACATATTTTGCATGTTTTCCTTTTAATGATTCATATGCCCTCACTGCTGCCAGATGTGCAGATTCAATGCTTTCCTGGACGTCTTTAAAACCTTTTGCTGCTCCTGCTAAAAATACCCTTTCAACATAGCTATTTATTGGTCTTACAACCTTTGGTTGGAACTCAATTGGATAGCCAAATTGGTCAAGTTGTAATCCCAACATTTTGGCAGTCTTAAGAGGAGAAGGGATTAAGGGTTCGGCCAGCACAACAAGTTGTGTTTCAAATTCTCCCTGGTCAGTATATATGGTAAGCCAATCATCATCTCCATCTATTTTTTCCACCTTTGCCTTTATAAATTCAACTCCAGCTTCTTCAGATTTATTTTTTAAAATTGCACCCATCCTGCCTGAGGTCCTAAAGTCAGTATAGAGTACTATGGTTTCTGTTCCAGTGAAAAATTTTGACATCCGAAATGTATGCTTGGCCACTATATCGCAGCACAGTTTTGAACAATAACCAACCTTATCCCTTTGGCACATAACAAAGGTCACACTCATGGGCGGTTTTCCATAGAACCTATTTCCAATCATCCTCTCAAATTCCATAAGGGTAACTACATTTGGTCTGTGATACTCAAGATGGGAAAATTCTTTCATATCCTTGGTCTCAAAACCAGTTGCAAATATAACTGCTCCGAACTCCTTTTTCAGAATTTCAGGTTTAGCATTCAGGTCAATGGCATTTGTTGGACAGGCTTCTACACATTCACCACATTTTGTACATGAAGAATCATCCAAAAAATATTTGTCAGGAACCCCTAAATCATATTCTTTATCTATTGCCTTTTTTTGTGTCTGACCAAAATCAAATGGATTGGGTATCTCAACTGGACATACATCTGCACATTTGCCACAAGATATACACTTTACTGGATCAACATATTGGGGATATTTTAGGATCTCTGTGTAAAAGTTGCCATTTTTTTTCTCAATCCAGGAGATTTTAGAAGAGGTGAAAATCTCAACATTATCCTCAAGAAGCAAGTCTCTACTCAAAACAGGGATTACACAACCATTGTAGCAAAATAAAGGGGAACCTTCACTTTGCCAGAGAAAAGATACCTGGGATGCATGGCCTCCAATATAAGGTTTTTCTTCAACTATTGTTGATTTTGTCCCAAGTTTTGATAGGGCCTGGGCAGCACTTATCCCTGCAACTCCTCCACCAATTACCAGCACCTCCTGGGCTAAATCCCGAATCTCAAAAGAAGGAGAATTCAACTTTAATTTTTCATAGGACATGGTAATTTGATCCATGGCCTTTCTAGTTGTTAAATCTTTATCCTCATGGATCCATGCACACTGTTCCCTTATGTTGGCAACTTCATACATCCCCACATCAAAGCCAGCCTTTGTAAGGTGCTTTTCAATCATGTCTTCATTTAGTTTAAGAGAAGACCTTTCAGAACAGCAGGCAAATAATATCCTCCCAACATTTCCCTTTAACTCATCAATAATGGAATCTATATTTTCGCACAAAAAATCTACTTTTTTTATTTTAGTTATATTGGGAAGATTTTTTGCCCCTTGAATTATATATTCATAATCAATTTTTTCTTCTAAAGTTGTGCCACATGTACATAGAACTAACCCTATATTATCCTGCATATTATGTCCTCCTTAACGCAAAAAGTGTTAAATCAGTTCTCTTATCCTTTTAACTATATCTGGTACTTTGCTTTGTAATTTTTTATCTATTTCTCTTTTAAATCTTTCAATTTTACCAGTTTGAACCAAGAGTAGATAGAGTTGATCTGGCATTTGATCGTTAAATACTTCGTATCCCAACTTGAGTACGTGATATAAACTAAGTCCGTGTGAGTTGGCTAGGTATAAGTTTTGTGATATATTTCTATAAGTTACCAAACTTATATCACTATATTTCATGCCAAAATCAGCTGCATCTACTATGATGACCCTATTATATCCAATTATTTTGTCCAAGATCTCAAATGAGATATAATAAAGACAGTCTGTGGCAATTTCCAGACCCTGTCTTTTGATTTCATCTGTGACTTTAATCCCAATACCATCATCACCCATATTGGGATTTCCAATACCAAGTACCAGAGTTGTGTATGTATCTTTCATGTTAAAAGTTTTTTAACCTTTTAATTGGTTCTCTATTTTTGTCATAAATTGTTATTTCAATAGGAGTTGTCCCAGCTTTGACCTGGTGGGTGGCACATGCAAGACATAGATCATAGGGTCTAAATGCCATTTCAACATAATTTAGAAGCCCTTCATCTACTTTTCCATTTTTTATAAAATGTTTTGCTGCCTTTTTAATGGCCAGATTTATTGGTCCATTGTTATGGGTAGTTGCAACAATTAAATTTATTTTTGTGACTATTGCGTTTTCATCGGTTTCATAGTGGTGGATTAAGGTTCCCCTTGGTGCTTCAACAATCCCATATCCAACACCTTTTATACCTGTGCTCTGGTTGATGATATCCCTTGATGTTATATCTGGTTCATTTATTAATTTTTTTATCTTTTCTGCTGCATTCAAGAGCTCAATTGCCCTGGCCCAGTGGTATGCCTGGATGTAGTGGATGGGATGTTTCTTAAAAAAATCCTTAAAGTTTAAAAATTCTTCATTTGCAAGGGCAGTGTCCATACCACTGGCAACATTAAACCTTGCAAGCGGACCAACGCAGTATAGATTGGTGTCATCTCCTTCGCTTATACCCTGCCAGCCTCCCAGTTTTTTATTATACGGAAATTTTAGATAACTCCAGGGAAGTACCCTTTCTGAAATAAAATCAAGATACTCAGCTCCATAAAAATCACCAACTAACTCTCCATTTGGTGAGATGACCTTTTGAGTTCCATCATAATAGGTCACATGATTATTCCCATCTACTGTGCCCATGTAACCCACTTTTACGTGATATACATCGCTTGTGATTAATTTTAAATAATCAGGATTTCTTAGGACAATGTCTTTAAATATCTTTACAGTCATTTTCCCAAATTCAATTAATTCATCTGCCCATTTGTCTATTTTATCCCTTTCTGGTTCAGATATGTGTTTAGACCAGCCACCTGGAAGGGCAGCCACTGGATGATTTGGTTTTCCACCAAGCATCTCAAATATCTTAACTGCCAAAGACCTTTTTACGAGAACGTCTTTTACTGTTTCTTTTCCCAGTTTACTTATTAGTCCAACGATATTTCTAATTTTTGGATCAGATTCTGGACCCATAATATAGTCAGGAAGACCCAGAGCATAGAGGACCAGGGCATGGTCTTCTATGTAATGAGAACAGAAGTATATCTCCCTTATTTTTCTGGCAACCTCAGTTGGTTTGACCCCATATACTTCATCAACTGCCTTCATTGATGCAGTAAAGTGAACCCCTCTACACACACCGCAGATAGTGGACACTGTCCTTGGCAATTCTTCAACAGGCATACCCTGTAAGAATTTTTCATATCCCCTTAGTTCCACCACCTGAAAAAAGGCATCTTTTACATCTCCTGCATCATCTAAAAATATGGCAATTTTTCCATGACCTTCTAGCCTTGTAATTGGGTTTATTTCTATCTTTTTCACTATAATTACCTCCAAATTGGCTATTTATTTGTTTTGACTGGCCTTATCTATAATGCTTCCCGCATAGCTGTATCTATAAAAGAGTTTTCTTAAGTCATTGTAAGTCTTTTTTAGATCCCCTGCCATATCTGGAGTTTTTAACATTGATCCTATTGCGGAAATAGCCTTTGCCCCATAGTCTTTAATCCCTGGAATTGGTCCGCCACATCCCCTGCAGGGCATGTTTACTTTTGTACAAAGGGCGTTGCAATCTCCCTGGGTCATAGGACCCAAACACAAATATCCCTGTTCCAGAAGACACCTCTCTGGATCTGGCAAATCTGTAGTCCTCTTTACCTGCTCTATTTTTTGCCTGTACATGGATATGGTACCTGGATTTTTGGGACAGAAGTCACACACTGATTTGCCTGAGGTTATCCATGAACCTTTTTCTGGTAGTTCATTTTTTAGTATTTTTTCTACAATTTTGCCAATGAATTCATGGTGGGGTGGACAACCTCCAACAAAGTAGTCAACTTCACACACATGGCTTACTGCCTTTACCTTGTTTAAAAATCTGGGGAGAGTTAAATCAAATTCTCCTTTTTCAAGGTATGTTGGCTGGGGAAAGATTTGGTCAGGATTATCAGTTGAAGGGGTATTAATATACACCTCTTTGAAGATTTCCTCTTTTGTATGCATATTGGCCATGGATGGTATGCCACCCAGCGCAGCACACATGCCAAAGGCAACCAGTGTCTTTGATTTTTTCCTTAATATTTTTATCATGTGTTCGTGTTCATCCAATCTAACCATTCCATCCACAAATGATAGGTCAATGGATCCATCTTCCATGTTTTCAAGGTCCTTGTATTTTACATCAGCCACAGTGGGGGCCCAAAAAACTACCTCTAGCACGTCCAGTGCATCCACCAGCCTGTCAGCTAAATCCACCATGGCTGTTTCACACCCTGCACATCCTCCAGTTAGTAAAAAGCCAAATTTTAATTTACTGGACATGATAAATCCTCCTAGTTTTTGACAAGTTGCTTTTTTGTATAATTTCTATTACATTTTTACACCTACTTGTTAATAGATGCAAGTCAAATAAGTTTTTTCATTTTGTATGGAAATTAAATGCTCTATTTAAAATTTCAGATTTTTTAATACCGTCTGTTTTTCAAATATTGCAGGGGTTTTTATGGAACACCTAAAAAATTTACTGGATAGTATACCAATAGCAATAATAGCACATGATATGAATCGAAAAATTTTTTATTTTAATAGACATGCCGAAAGAATTACAGGATATTCAAGTGAGGAAGTAGTTGGAAGGGATTGTCACTCGGTATTCCCAGGGGGATTTTGTGGAAGCAAATGTAGTTTTAAGAAAAAGACAGTCCTCCCAAGCCTATCCAAGCTAGAGTATAACATAAAATTTGTGGATAAAAAGGGAGATACTAAATACTTAGAGGCACGGGTGGTGCCTATATTTGATAAAAAGGAAATAATAGGTGTATGTGGTGTTTTTGATGACATTACCTCTGATATAGTAACAGAAAAAGAAGTTGAGAAAATAACCAATTTTCATGGAATAATTGGTGGCTCAGAAAAGATGCAAAAGCTATATGTACAGATAAAAAATGTAGCCAAAATATCTGTACCTGTTTTGATTTTAGGAGAATCTGGAACAGGGAAGGAACTTATTGCAAATACAATACACAAGTTAAGTCCAAGAAAGAATGGTCCCTTTGTGGCTGTAAATTGTGGGGCTTTACCAGATTCCCTCATTGAGAGTGAATTATTTGGTTATGTAAAAGGGGCATTTACAGGTGCAACAAAGTCCAAAAAGGGACGTTTTGAACTTGCCCATAGGGGTACCCTGTTTTTAGATGAAATTGGGGACATAAGCCAGGCAATGCAAGTGAAGCTCCTTAGGGCAATACAGACACTTACAATTGAGAGACTTGGAGATGACAAAAAGATCAGGGTTGATATAAGAATTGTATCTGCAACAAACAAGGACCTTATGGAAGAGATTTCCAAAGGTAATTTTAGGGAGGATCTCTTTTATAGACTTTCAGTAATCCCTCTAAGGGTAGCTCCACTTAGAGAGAGAAGTGAAGACATTCCCTTACTTGTAGATCATTTTGTGAAGGAGTTTTCAACAGAGTTTAATATAACTATTCCTGAGGTTTCTCAATCTACCATGGACATTCTAAAAAAACACACCTGGCCAGGAAATGTGAGAGAACTTCAAAATGTCATACAATATTCACTTGTGGAATCCTTTGAATCAAGTAAAGGGATTATAGAGCCAATTCACCTTCCAAAGTATCTATTAGAAGATCAGGTGAACCACAATATTGTGATATCTAAAAAACAAAAACCAAGACGGAATTTAGATATTGAAACAGTTAAAGAGGCAATTGAAAAGGCTGGTGGAAATAAAGTTAAAGCAGCAAAATTACTTGGTATATCTAGGGCAACGCTATACAGATTATTATCCAAACACAATAATTTGAAGAATTAAATCCTTGCAAGTCCAAGAAATAGTGTATGTAGAACTATTATTAGAAATAGATAAATATAACGTGCATTAATATTTTTTTTCTTTAAAATTGACATGGATATTGCATCATGGGGACAAATAGCAATACAATCCCCACATAGGGTACAAAAGACATTTGTTTTGGCCTTTTCCTTTACATAGATTGCCTGGTAGGGACATTTAATTTCACACACCCCGCAGGATGTACATTTATTTTTATTTATTACAATTCTAAGGGGATTTAGTTTACCCAATGTGCATGATACAATTCCCAGGGGACACCATGATATACAATGACTCATTTTCCCCCAAAATGGGGACAAAATAAAGATAAATACAAGGCTAATTATTCCAAAAATAGATATAAATAAGATCAGGATATTTAGTTGAGGTTTAATTAATTTGAATATAATAGCCAGGGAGATTGTCAAAAAAAGATTTATAAAGGCAAGGTGCCTGATTAATTTAATCCTGGATTTTTTCTTTATGGATGATGTGAAAGAATCAAGGCCTCCAACATAACACAGGTGGCTACACCATGCTGGACCAACTAGAATTACAGTTGATAGAAATAGTCCTATCATAAAAAATCCATATCCCCTGTATATTGGTCCTCCAATAATAAGGGCAGGGATTGGGAAGTGCAGCTTGCCTGTCATTAGAAATTGTTTGCTTACAAAAAGACCTAAAAATAATTGAGAAAAAAATACCAATGAAAATAAAAGCCATACCTTCCTTCTTAAGACTAAGTGTTTTTTGGGATTTTTAAATTGATCACCTAAATAGGCTCCATATAGTGCCAGGAAAAAGGCCTCAAAATTACCCAAATTTAAACCAAATCTATCTAATATCAGTGGCTTAATGGTTAGTTTTGTTCTAAGGACCATAAGTATTGAAAAGATAGACAAAAAGATAAACAATGGGAGTTTGTTTTTCTTTAGTTCATATGACACTGTTTTATCTTTGGAAAGAATATACAAAAAAACCAATAGGTTAAATAAAATAACTGTACCCATAATGATGATAAGGCGAAGGTATGGTAAATGAAATAAACTTCTAAATATAACCAACTGATTAGTTGTATGTAGCCATACAAAAAAGGAAACGAGTAATAACAGGGTAGATAGGATAAATCTTATTGGATGTTTAAAAAATATCATAATTGCCGTCAATAAGTAGATACCAGCATATCCATAGCTTCCCATTCTCAAAAAATGAAAAACAGGAAGAATTAGGGCCATAGAAATTATTATTTTAGATTTTAAGGAATTCATCTTTTATCTTACCTATTGATAAATTTTGTAAGATCTCTTTTGCACAATAAATATCTGGATATTGGTCAAAAATACCCAGAAAATATTTATAAAAGTCCAAGAATCTATTGGGATCTGTTTTAAGGATTGGTGTTGCAAATTTTGGGTGTCTTCCAAGCCTTCCACCAATGAGTACTTCAAAATATATTTTAGAGCTATATAGGGCGCCATATTCACAAGCTCTAACACAATCTAAACATCCCAAGCACTTATCTTTATTTATATTAGTAGCCATACTATCAACTGAGATAGCCCCTTCTTTGCAAGCATTTCTGCACTCCCCACAATTTGTACAAAGGGATTCATCATAATCAATATAAGATCTCACAATAACTCCAAGGTCCTTTATCTGGGATTTGGCACATGCATTTGGACATGCAGAGATTCCAATTTTAAGGAGTTGGTGTTTTTTGGGTGTTTTTTTTAAGTTTAAAAACTTTTTGTTCCAAAGTGATTCTGTGGAAATGGCAATAATATTATCAACAAGATCAGATGGGGACAAAATAGCATTTTTACACCTAGAAGATGTACCCCTACAGTATTCTATTTCTATTCCGTTAAGCAATTTTATCAAATCCAATCTCCATATTGTTGAATAATTTTTCGGTGGTTGTAATTGGTGTAGGTGCCAGTGGTCAATAAAAATTTTTCATAAAAAAATGTAGTTATTGGATGGAATTTCCATCAATGTAAAAAATCTAAAATGGACTCACTTATAAATTATTGGTAGATTACATAATCTTTATAGACATGTAATAGCTACTCCTTTTGCGTGGCTCTTGCTGTAGCATGAGAGTGTGTAGCTAAGAAAAATACTATTAATAATAATTGATTTTATTTTCTTAGAAAATAATTTTTAATCTCGATCTATCTAAGAGTTCCAAGATGTTAACGGAGTTAGCCGTTTAATTTTAGGGAATTTATTATCAACATTTAAAATTTAGTTAGTTGACATAAATTAGTCATTGGTATAATAATCTTCCTTCCCAAAATGGTTTTAGGTTCTTAATTGTAAAATGTTCAACAAATTTATACCAGGAGGAGTTTATGTTGGAGATTAAATGGTTAGAGGTTGCAGGTCAAACGTACCACATAAGCGCCCTTGTTTATTTCTTGTGGTGCATTTGGGTAGGTTGGATTTTTTCAACAGTTGGAGCATTTGGTGGTATTATGGCAGGAGTTGGCCATTTATCAATTTTGGGCATTGGTAAATGGGCAAGTTCTCTAAAAGGCACCCATGTCAAGATTGGATCTTATACAGATGCTGGAAAGTTTGTAGTGGACAATGTTAGGTTTTCCAATAACTTAGTTACATTAATCAATTCAACATCCAGTACTATTAACTGGTATACACAAAAGAGGTTGGTATGGCCTGCAGGCATTGCTCTAGGTGTTGGTGCAATTTTTGGTGCACAGGTTGCCATATGGACTACTGGTGGCGCGCTTGGAGTCAAGCTCTATAAAGGACTTTTTGGCATATGTACCCTTTTAGTATCTCTTTATATGTTTTATCAATTAACACCACATGCAAAACAGCAAAAATCAGCAGGCAAAGCAGCAGCTCAGAGATTTAAAAAACGTGTGGAAGAACTAAAGTCTCAAGGTAGGCTGGATGAATTAGAGGGAGTTGAAAACTTAAAGCTAACAAGTAAGGCAGCAGAGTTTGACTTTTTCAATGAACACTTTGAGGTAAAACACTATGTTCCTTTTGGTTTTGGATTGTTGGTGGGCTTTATAGCCACATTGATTGGTGTTGGTGGTGGATTTTTGCTGGTACCATTCTTAACAGCAATTGGGCTTCCAATGTTTATCGCCCCTGGAATATCTGCTTTGGCAGTTATATTAAACCAGATTTCTGCAGTAGCTGGTTGGTTTATGAAAGGTCAAATCTTTCCAGTTGCTGTGATAGTTGGTTGGTTTGGAATCCTCATTGGATCTTATATTGGTCCTAGGACACAAAAATATCTTCCAATGGGATTCATGTATGGATTGTTTGGAGTGTTAGCCTTTTATGTAGGTATTAGATATATCCTTGCTGGTTTTTGGGGAATCCATTTACCACCTGCTTAAGAAGAGAAGTAGTATAGTAATAGTAATTTACAAAATAAATAAAAAAAGCCAGCTGACTAAGCTGGCTTTTTTTATAAAGACAAAGGATAATATGGTGTATACTATAATTTATTATATGGTAACCTTTTTAGTAGTTCTTGTAGTAGAAAAGCTGACATTTAAAATAGTTGGTGTGGTATTTAAATCTCACTTGAAAGAAATGGAAAAAATAGAACTAAAGATATTGGAATACCAAGAACTTATGGTACTAGCCCTGGCTGCAAAGGAAAAAGATGCATATAAGGGGTTAAATAAAATTGCAGATGAACTTTATTGGAAAGTATTTTTTAGAAAATTGGTTATCTTTTCTACTTCTTTTTTTCTTTTGTTCTCTCCATATATTCTCTTTTCACTTTATTTTTTAAATCATAAGATAAAAAATACTGTGGGAATAGACTTTGTAGTTGCTATTAGTTTTTTTATGGCAAAGACTATCTTCCAATATATCAAAAATGTATTGGATGCCAGGAAGGAGTATAAGGAATCTAAATTGAGTAAATAAAGTTTTTTTGGGGGGGCTTAATCCCCCCAATTTTCTTATCTTCTTGGTTTGGTAAATACAATAAAAGGACATAATTTGCAGACATCATAACCTGGGTAGGTATGTCCAGTCCTTGGGAAGGATGCTCCTCCATCTCTAATTGTCCTCTCTAAAGTCCATTTTAAAGTGGGTTCTAAATGGGAGTAGGGCATAATAACATTTATTTCACCTTGTTCTGTCTTACCGGAAGTATAACTACCACTGCACATTTGTGTAATATTTGGTTTTTGGGTGACATATGTATATACGCATCCATGACATACAGATGAATTCATAGTCATTACTGATTCAAATGGATGGCTGTCAAATGCAACATCCCAGTCATTTCCAATATGATATGACTGTAAGACGTCGCAAATCATATGTATAACATCGGGCTGAAAATTTGCCTTGTGGAGTGGTGCTGTGGCAAATGCCTTAAGACCTGGCTGCAGCCTTTTTTTGGTTTTTACAAACCTAATGGCTTGATCTTTATCTTTTGTATATTTTAAATGTCCTTTAATCTCTTTTTCATCAAATTCTTTCCAGCCCAATACAAATTTGGCATTGGAACACCCCATTTTATCTTGCTCAGAAAACAAAATATGACCTTCCTGTCTTGATGCAGCAACGTAATGACAAAAGGTAAGTGGCTTCACCGATAATTCATACTCATTGTTTTTCTTGAATTCCTCTATCTCTTCATCACTATAAAAGTATTTAACTGCAACAGGATAATACTTAAATTTATAGATGTTTCTTAAAATAAAAACTAGATCACTATTTGACAATTTGTCTTTTGCCAACATCTCTTTAGCAAATCTCACATCATCTAACAATAAATTTGTGTCTACCATACTATGGTCTCCTTTTTTGTTTTGAATTTGTTAACACTTTTTTATGTCCACAAGAGCACAAACTGGGTTGACAATATGCTATTATTTTATTTATGTCAATATGTAGTGTTGCAACTTTTTAATTATAAAGGTTTGTTGTTATGTATGTGTTTTTTTTAAATTTTAATAATAAAGGAGGAAGGTTTATGGGGAACACAAGTTAGTTAAAGATTGGTTAGTTGGTGTAGGTCTAGATAATTTTAAACCTTATTTTAAAAGGAGGAGTCTTAGATGCGAAAGCTGAAATCCATTTTCTTATTCACACTTGTTGGTTTAATTGTAATGCCTTTTATTGTAAATGCCAAAATGGGAACAGGAAAGGTTACGGCTAAGAGTAAAGATATTGATATTTCTATTTTTGGTAGTTTAAAAACTCAGCCTATATACAGTAAAAATGTTGATTTTAATAATGATGATACTAAGTTTGATTATACAGGTGGTGAAAATGGTAAAATTGGAGATGATGATTTTAGTGTGAGAAATGAATTCAGGATAGGTTTTAAAGGAAAAGGTAAGAATTGGGATTTTTTGGCAATACTTGAATCAGATCTTACTTATGATAAAAGAAATACCGATAGAGGGGAAATAAATTCCAAAGATAGGGAGACAGGTAAGTCTGGAAATAGCTTTGGAGTAGAAAAGCTTGAATTTACCTATGATTTTTCTTCTTTAGGGGTTCCCACTATCCTTGAGACTGGTTGGAAAACCAAGAATTTAGATCTTCAAACTGGTGGTGTTTTGTATGGTGACGATCACCCCTATATTGGATTTAGGGGGAAAGTAAATGGAATTTCTTATGAGGTGCTGGATTTATTTGTATATGATGATACTGGAAACATTGGAGTAACTGATGGAGATGCCCTGGATTGGAACGTATATACTGTAAAGTTAAATGTTCCTGTTTTTGGATTAAATTTCACCCCATTTTATGCATATAGTGACAATGACAAAGTGAAAGCCACAGTCAATTATTTTGGGGCCCAAGTTTATGGTAAAATAGGAATGTTTGTTCCCCGTGCAGAATTTGTTTATGCTGTTGGAAATAAGGAAGAACTTACAACTCCTTCAGGGAAGGTGTATAAAGATTTAGATATATCAGCATATGCAGCATTCGCATCCTTGGAACTTGACATATCAAGGGCATTGAGACCATATATTGGTGGTTACTATATGTCAGGAGATGATGATGCAAATGACGATGAGATTAATGCATACAATCCAATTACCAATATGGCCAGAAATACTCCTACATTTGGCATGACAAGTGCTCTTATTTATAAGACAATTCCTATTTTGGGATCTAAGATATACAGCAATGGATTTGGAATGTTAGGAGGATATAAAGATGATGTTCTCACCCATGCCAACAAAGATAAATTCAAAGGTTATGGTGGGATTGGAGATAGTGCCAGCCCCTTTAATCCTGGGATGTATTCCCTTGGTGTAGGTTGTAAAGGGGCCATTGATGAGTGGTCCTACAAAACTCAGTGGCAATATTTTTGGTTTGAAGAAACCGGAGCCCTTGAAGATGTATATGGTAAAAACATCGATGATTCAGTAGGTTGGGAATTTGATTTACAAATTACCTACCACCTTAACAACCATTTTTCCATTGGAAATGTATTTTCTTACTTTGATCCTTCTGATGCAGTACAAGACTTAGCAGGTGATGATTTTGACGAAGGAGCTATTCAAGATACAATTGAAATGACATGGAAATTTTAACTAATAGGATTTAGTAAATATTTTAGCTTAAAAAAGGAGTTGGCTAGCCAGCTCCTTTTTTTTTACTTAGTCCATGCTTAAAAAGTACAGTTTAAATTTTTTAGAGCCCACCTTAGCTTTTGCTCCAGATTTAACCCCATTTAACAACTTTCTATCTTGAATTTTTTGTCTAAATTTGTCTGAAACAATATAGTAACACTAAACAAAAAAGGTCACTGTTTTAAAGTGCCTTCTCCTGCTGGAAAACCAAAATCACTCCTTGATGCCATCCCAGTACACCTACCACAAGTCCTTCCTCCAAGAAAATACCGTGTAGTCACAATAAAAAAGCTATCTAATAGGTTGTTACCTCAAATCCCTCAACTTTAAAAGTGAACTTCCGATATATGTTTAAACCCAAGGTAATGGTACTTGTTCATTAATTCCCGCCACAACTCCATCTCTTCTTTACGGACAAGGCGTATACTAAAGCTTTCATCTTTATGCATTAAACAATTATAAAACATTTACACAAAAAAAACAGTAAAAAATCTAATCCATATAAATTCCTAAGCCTTATAAAAACTTTGACGTGGTCTTGTCGTTTTAACCTATTCTCCTTGACTTCTTACACAGAAGCCAATATTTTAAAATTATTGGATACTGATGGAGGTCATGAATATGCAAATAGAATCCATAGATTTTAACGAATTCAAGCCTATAATCCATGATATTGTAAAAGAATTTCTTGAAGAGGAAAAAAGAAAACAAAAAGAATTGCCCGAGATACCCAGGATATCCATTTATGAGTTGTTTGAAAGGGTAGTTAAAATCGAAGAAGAACTAAAACATCAAAGGGAAATGATAAGAATCATTCTAGAACAAATGGATAAACGCTTTGAGCAAATTGACAAACGCTTTGAGCAAATTGACAAACGCTTTGAGCAAATTGACAAACGCTTTGAGCAAATTGACAAACGCTTTGAGCAGGTTGACAAGAGATTTGAACAAATAACAACTAGATTAGATAGATTTATGTTCTGGACATTGGGGTTAGTACTTAGTGCAACATTAACAATAATTGGATATTTGCATTATTTTATAAGATAATAAATTACTTAACCAAAATTTTTTCAGCCATACCCCTACCAACTGCAAGTCTACCATCTCTCACCTTTAAGACAATAGGTCCACAAGAATTTTTGCTTATAATCTTTATTTTTATACCAGGGGTAAGACCTAAATTGAACAGCTTGGATCTCACACCTCTTCCGCCTTCAATATCAATTAAAGTAACTTCATCTCCAGGATTAAACTTGGTCAGTCTTGTCATTTCTTTTATCCCCCGGTGTCTCTTGTTTTATTTTTTTATAAATATCTTCCAGATATTCTCTGTATTTTTCGCAAGTTGCCTTTTTTTTGCCATGTTTTATATATTGTTGAAAATACTCAAGCCACTCACTCCCTGCCCTGGGACATGAATCAACAAAGTCCATAAAATCCATAAATCTATCCATGGTAGAACTGCTCACAGCATGTTCCATCTTGCACGCTTCCTTTTCTGCGATATCTGATTCTATCCCCAGTATTTCTTCTAAGAATTTTTTCAGTGCATTATGGCGCCTATTTATCTCCTCTCCTATGTCCCTGCCCTTGTCAGTTAATTCAATGTATTCATATCGTTCATATTCAACCAAATTGGCCTTGGATAAATTTTTTAGCATGCTGGTTACAGTTGGCATACTAACACCCATCTTAGAAGCAATATCCTTTACCCTAACTACCTTTTTTTCTTTTTCTAAACCCACCATCGCCTCAAGGTAGTCCTCCATTGTGGGAGTCACACGCCTCTTTTTTTCTTTTTTCCTCTTATTAATCATTTTTTATTAGATAAATCGTAAAATGTTTTAACAGTCTAATTATATCCTGTATTGTTGTTTGTCAAGGGATTTATGGGGTAGTATAAATATTTCCTGTTTGACAAAAAATGGATATGCATATACTTAATAAACATAATAATTATAAAAACCTGGATGTCTGGAGGGCATTATGAAAAAAATAATTATAGGACTATTTGTTTTAATAGGTATTTTGATAATAGTAACATTAGTTGCTTATTTTAATCTAAATACCATAATTGAACAAGGAATAAGAAAATTTGGACCTCAAGTTGTAAAAACCAGTGTTGGGCTGGAAAAGGCAAATGTATCTTTGTTTTCAGGGGAAGGAAAATTATATAATTTGTCTGTGGGAAATCCAAAGGGTTTTACCAGTCCCTATCTTTTTAAGGTCAAGAAAATAGATATAAAAGTGGAACCCATGTCTGTTTTTAAAGATGTGGTTGTTATAGATAAAATTTACATAGATTCTCCTTATATTGTATACGAATACAAGCAAAAAACAAGTAATCTAGATGTTTTTCAAAAAAATATATCAACAACCAAGGTACCAGAAAAAAAAGAAACAGCTGTTAAAAAAACAGAGTCTCAAAAGGGACAAAAACATATATTCATTAAGGACTTAATTATTAAAAATAGTCAGGTGGAAGTTATTTTATCTGATCTGGGATTAAAAAAGAAGCAGGTATTATTAAAGGAAATACATCTAAGGAATCTTGGAGGTAAAAATAAATCCCAAAAGCAGATTATTGCTGAGATAACAAATTCCCTTATGTCACAAATTCTACCCTCCATTGCACCAACTATTAAAGATTTAAAGGGTAGCATAAAGGAGATAAAGGGCCAGGTACAACAAAAAGTAAAACAAAGCCTACAAGATTTAAAGAAAGGATCTTTAGACAAAAATAAAATTAATTCCCAGGTAAAAGAAATACAAAAGGGACTAAAAGGACTAATGCCAAAAAGGTAAAATATATATGCCGATTAAGATAAGTTGATTTTAAATAAACAGGCATGAAAAAGGAAAGGTAAAGGTAAAGGTAGGGGGTGTTTCAAAAACTGTGTAAATC
>NZ_BAAIEW010000037.1:0-25449 GCF_054654515.1 Desulfothermus okinawensis JCM 13304
TGAATCAATTAAAGACACGTTAATTGGAAGGCAATCCCCCCTGTTGCCTTATCTTAAAATCATTGAAAAGCAGGAAAGGGGGGAATGGAAAGAGCTTATGGAACTGCTAGATAAACTAAAGATATCCACTGACATTGTTAGTGGTGCTTATTCAAACGCGCTAACAGAGACAGATAAATTATTTAAACTAAGCAATAATTAATCCCTATTATCAATAACCCTCTTTGATTTTGCAAAGGTACGGGGCAATTTACCTAAATCAAAGATCTCCACTTCCACCCTAACCAGTAATTTTTTCCTTAAGCGATTACTGATAATTTTCTTTAAATTTTCATCAATATCGATAGTTACACCTTCACCCCTTTCCACTTTTAGTTTCATGTGATCCAGTCCGTCCTTTCTATAGAGTTCAATTTGATATTCGCTACTTATTTCTGGTATATTTTCAAGAATTTCTGCTATCTGGGTTGGATAGATATTAACTCCTCTAAAGATAAACATATCATCTGACCTCCCCATGATCTTATCATGACGAGGGAGTCTTAGTCCACATGGACACTCACCTGGAATCTTTCTGGACAGGTCCCTTGTCCTGTATCTAATTAAAGGAGCTGCCTCTTTTTTTAAGGTAGTTACCACCATTTCACCTACCTGACCATCCTCAACAGGCTCAAGGGTTTCTGGATTGATTATTTCTAAAATAAATATATCTGCATAATAATGGATGCCTGAATGGGCAGAACACTCAAGCCCTGTTCCAGGTCCATACAACTCAGTCATTCCAGGGATATCAAAGGAATCTTCAAGACCCAAGGCCTGTTCTATCCTCTGTCTCATCTTGGGAGTATGGGGTTCTGCACCAAATATGGCCTTTTTTAGAGAAATATCCTTTGGGCTTAGACCCATTTTTTTTACCTCTTCTGATAAGAGCAACGCCATTGAAGCTGTGGAACAAATACACGTTGGCTTTAAATCCTGTAAAAACTGCAGATGGATTTCCATATTTCCTGGTCCAATGGGCAGGGCGGTTGCCCCAAAATGCTCACACCCCAGTTGAAATCCAACCCCTGCTGTCCAAAGTCCATAGCCAACTGCAATCTGTACCCTGTCTTCTTGAGTTAGACCAGCTATTTCAAAACACCTGGCCATCATCATTTTCCACACTTCCACATCGTTTTTTGTATAGGCCAAAATCTTCCTTTTTCCAGTTGTACCAGATGATGCATGTATCCTTATAACATCCTTCATTGGCACAGATAAAAATGGAAATGGATAATTTTCCCGTAAATCATCGGCTGTTGTAAATGGCAGATATTTTAGATCATCAAGGGATTTAATATCATCAGGTCCAATACCCTTTTCTTTTAACCTTTTTCTGTAAAACTCACTTCCTTTGTACACATGTTTTATTGTATTCTTTAACCCTTGCAATTGAACTTCCCTTAATTCATCTTCTGAATATTCATTTAAAAATCTATATCCCATAATAGATCACCTCAATTTTAATATTTTTTACAAGTTTATTACTGGCAAATAATTTCCAGAATTGTCTTCACACTCAATTTGTTAAAAACCCCAAATACCACAAAATAAACTCCTTTCCACATAGGATATATAAACATGCAGCCAGGCACAAAAAAGGGCCAAATGGTATTGGATTTTGGGTATCACTATTTTGTAATTTTAAATAATAGAGTCCGCCAAAAAGTCCCAATATTGATCCAATAAAAATCACAAAGGGAATTGCTGGAGCTCCCAGTAAACCACCAATTAAAAACATTAGTTTAATGTCCCCTGTTCCAAGCCCATCCCTACCTTTAATTAACTTATATCCCTGTTGAATCAAGAGGAAAAATCCTCCTCCCAACACTGATCCCCATAATGAAAATTTAAAGGAAACTCCAATTATGGGTCCACTTAAAAAGGCCAGGATGATACCAGTTAAGGTTAATTCATCTGGAAGAATAAAAATATCTAAATCAATAAAACTGAGGACTATAAAAATGCCACCAAATAAAAGAAAGACAAAAAACAGAACAGAAAAACCAAATTTAATATATAGGGCCAGGGACCAGAGTGCTGAGATCAACTCAACAATTAGATACCTAATGGAAATCTTTTCCCCACAATTCTTACACCTGCCCTTTAAAATTAAATAACTAAAAATAGGGATATTCTCCCACCAGGAAAGGACGTGAGAGCATTTGGGACAATGGGAACCAGGAGCTACTATGGACTGGCCAGATATGTATCTATAAATACATACATTGTAAAAACTCCCAAGACATGCGCCTAAAATGAAAGAAACTATAGAAAAGAAAATCACATTATTCATTTCTTTAAACATTGAACTTTTAACTTTAAACGTTGAACGTTGAACGTTGAACATTGAACGTTAAACATTTTTATCTCTCTAAAAATCTAAGGTCTTTTTCCAAAAATATCTAATATCTTCCACATGGTCTCTTATTATCTCTTTGTCTTTATATCTAAACACCACTTCTCTTTTTTCTGTAACTTCTCCAATACATGCACAAAAATCACCTTTAAATAATTGTTCAAACTCTTCTCTTTTAGACTTACTCACCCCCACCACAAACCTTGAAGGAGACTCAGAATACATGATTTTTTCAAATTCCATATCCCTAGGACAACATGGGACATTATCTATTTCTACAACTGTCCCTAAATTTCCACCAATTGCCATTTCACACACAGATACACCAAGACCTCCATCTGATATATCATGACAGGAAGATATAATACCATTTTGCATTGCATCATACATCTTTCTGTAACGAGCCCTAGCAGAAATAAGATCGACCTGTGGCACATATCCAGATTTAAAATCCATAGCCAAGGCAAACTCTGATGAGCCCATCTCATCTTTGGTTAACCCTAAAATATAAATATATTCCCCTGGCTGTTTAAAATCAGAGGTAACACATAGATTTATATCTGGAATGACACTGATCAAAGAAAAAAGAACTGTAGGTGGGATAGATATCTTTATATCTCCCATTACATAATCATTTTTCATGGAATCCTTCCCAGATATACAGGGGACTCCAAATCCAAGACAAAAATGGGATAAGGCCATATTTGCACGTACAAGTTGTGCCAGTTTATAATGACCATCAGGTGTCTTTTCTGACTGGACAGGATCGCACCAGCAAAAGTTGTCCACCCCTGCCATGTGGTAAGGATTTGCCCCAACTGAGATTGCATTTCTTATTGCTTCATCAATTGCACAGGCCATCATCCAATATGTATCAAGGTCGCTAAAACGGGGACAAATGCCATTTGATACAACAAGCCCCCTGTTCTTGGTTAAAATAGGTCTAATCACTGCTGCATCTGATGGGCCATCTACAAATTCACCCACCAGGGGCTTAACAACGCTTCCCCCTTGTACCTCATGATCATATTGACGGATTATATATTCACGGGAGCAGATATTTAACCTAGACAACATTTGTCTCAATGTGTCTTTTGGACTCTGTTTTCCTGTCTTATCCACTTTAAATGGTTCTTGCACTGGAGGATCCCAAATTGCCCTTAATCTCATCTGGGGAACCCCCTCATGGAAAAATTCCATATCTAGCTCAGCAACTATCCTGTCACCATACTTGACCCTGAAATATCCAGAATCGTTAAATTCACCTAAAACTGTGGCTTCAACGTCCATTTCTTTTGCAAGCCCTAAAAATTTATCTATATGTTTTTTGGGGACAGCCACACTCATCCTTTCCTGGGCCTCAGATAAGAGTATTTCCCAGGGCACCAGCCCATCATATTTTAAAGGGACCTTTTTAAGATCAATCTCACAGCCACCACAGTCCCTGGCCATCTCACCCATTGAAGAAGAAAGCCCACCTGCACCATTATCAGTTATTGCATTATAAAGTCCCATGTCCCTGGCCTTCATCAAAAAATCGTACATCTTTCTCTGGGTTATTGGATCTCCAATTTGAACTGCTGTTGCAGGAGAACCCTCATGCAGGGCCTCAGATGAAAAAGTAGCCCCATGTATTCCATCTTTACCCACCCGTCCACCAACCATTACTGCAAGATCACCCATTTCTGCTTTTTTTTCATAGGATGGTCTGTGATTTATAAAACTTGGCATCATCCCCACTGTTCCACAAAACACCAAGGGTTTTCCCAGATATCTTTCATCAAAAACAAGTCCACCATTTACAGTGGGTATACCAGATTGGTTCCCCCCATCTTCAACACCCTTTCTAACACCTTCTAAAACTCTCCTTGGGTGGAGGAGCCTTGGAGGAAGGGGCTTGTCATAAAAGGGAGATGCAAAACAAAAAACATCTGTATTGCAAATAAGATTTGCACCAAGACCTGTCCCCATTGGATCCCTGTTTACACCCACAATACCAGTAAGGGCACCACCATATGGATCCAAGGCAGAGGGGCTATTGTGGGTCTCCACCTTAATACAAACGCTGTATTCTTCATCAAATTTTATAACTCCAGCGTTGTCCTTAAATACAGACAGGCAAAAATCTTTTTCCCCCAATCTTTTTCTCAAAATATCTGTGGATTTCTGAATATATGTTTTAAACAAACTGTTTATAGTCCTTCTTTTCCGAGTATTTCTTTCAAAATAATCTATTTTTGCATTGAATATTTTGTGTTTACAGTGTTCAGACCATGTCTGGGCTATTGCCTCCAGTTCAACATCAGTGGGATCTTTGGGCAGGCCAATCTTTTTCCTGTATTCCCTAACATGATCCTGCAAATAATAATTTTTTATCACTTTCATCTCATCTAAACTTAAGGCGAGGACCCTATTCTTGCTTGTCTTAATTAACTCATTATCATCCATTTCAGTTAATTTTATAATTTCCACCCTATCAGATGAGAGGCCAGTTACCCTTGGGATCTTTACTTCAAACCCTGGAGATTTTTCCCATTCATATTTTGATTTAACCCTGAACTCCTCAATTAATTCATTGCAAAGTAAATCCCTGGCGATCCTACCTATATCTTCTTCATCTATTCTACCTGTTAACAGATATTGGGTAGCAAAATACACCGCCAGATCAGGTCTATCTTCAATAAACAAACCATTTTTTATTGCCTCTTTTGCAATCCTCCCTTCATTATCTGTAACCCCTGGACGGAATCCAACCTCTATTATCCAGTCAAAATCCTTGGCTATGGGTCTAATAGATGCTAAATTTACAACAGGATCGTGTAGTATCCCCTTTTCTATTATCTCTTCAATCTCTTTTTTTGATACCCCAACTATTGTATAGACCTTGATCAATCTCACTTCATCTAATTCTAAGCCAAGGTCCCTTTTTATCTGTTTTTTTAAAGAGATACCACGCACATCCCTAATACCTTCCAACAATCCCACACAAAGCCTAAAAACACCCATAAAAAGCCCCTTGTTTTTTCAAAGATTGAAATAAAAACCTTTGTATAACAGAGCTAAAAAACTATCAAGCAAAAGGGACGTGCTATCCAGAGCTGGATAAACCATGGATGGCACGTCCCTAAATTGATAAAAATTCTTAAATTTAAAGTGGTTAATTGATAAAAATATCAATTCAGGTTTAACCCAAATTACAACATCACAAAATTGTCTAAAATCATCCTACAACTGGTTCAATGTTTACTGGAATTACCTTATACTCTGGTATCTTACAAACAGGATCCAGTCTCTCAGGGGTCAAGGTGTTTATGGGAACCTCAAAGAAATGAAAGGTAGAAAACACAACCTTTCTGGGGACCATATCTGTTATCTTTACAGGAACAGTAAGTTCGCCAACTTTTGATTTTAGTTTTATTTTTTCGCCCTCATTGAGACCAATTTCCCTGGCATCCTCTGGATTTATACACACATAACCTTCTGGCACCAGTTTATCCAGTGCATAACTCCTCCTGGTCATTGTACCTGTGTGATAGTGATACAAAACCCTTCCTGTGGTCAGTGTGTACTCAAATCCCTCAAAGTCCTCCTTATAAGAGGGCTGACTCGTTGGGCTAAATTTCGCCTTTCCTGTTTCTGTGCTAAACCTGTCTTTATACAAAAATTTTGTCCCTGGATGGTCTTCACTTGGACACGGCCACTGGATACCTCCCTTTCTGAGTCTATTATAAGTAATACCCCTATATTGAGGCACAAGGCTTCTAATTTCATTGAATATATCCTCTGGAGATGAGTAATGGGCATTAATAGAAAAATGTCTCATTAGATCGCTCAAAATCATCCAATCTGGCCTTGAATTTCCCACTGGCTCTAAAACCTTTCTCACCAGTTGAACCCGTCTTTCAGTATTTGTATAAGTACCACAGCTCTCAAATGAGGATGCAGCTGGGAGTACTAAATTTGCATATTTTGCCGTATCACTCATAAAAATATCCTGAACCACTATAAACTCTAAACTTTCCAGGGCCTTTGTGAAGCTAGTCAAGTTGGCATCAGTTATAGCCGGATTTTCCCCCATTATATAGAGGGCTTTAATATTCCCCGCCTCTATTTGATGGGTAAGCAAAGAAGCCTCTATACCAGGTTTTTCAGGCAGTTTATCAACACCCCATACTACCTCAAATAATCTCCTCACATTCTTGTCAGTCACACTCATATAACCTGGCAACACATTTGGAAGGGCACCCATATCACAGGAACCCTGAACGTTGTTTTGACCTCTAAGGGGATTTACACCACTCCTCTCTTTACCAACATTACCTGTTAAAAGGGCTAAATTGGCCACAGATTTCACAGTGTCACAACCATTTTTGTGTTGTGTTATTCCCATTGCATACACAAAGGACACATTGGAAACTGAACCAATATACTTAGCCGCCCTCTCCAACTGTTCTACTGTAACTCCACAAATGGAACTTACCTTCTCAGGGGTATATTTTTTGATAGTCTCAATATATTCTTCAAATCCCTCTGTTCTATTATTGACAAATTCCTTGTCCCACATTCCCTTTGTATAAAGGATATTTGCTATTCCGTTAAGCAGGGCCACATCTGTCCCTGGTCTGTGTTGAATCCAAAGTGAGGCAAACTTGGTTAGCTCAATTTTCCTTGGATCACAAACTATCAATTTAGTTCCAAGGACATCCACACTCCTCTTTATCATTGTACCAATTACTGGATGGGCCTCTGTTGTATTGGACCCAATTACAAATATTGCATCTGCCCTGGACATATCATCTATGGAATTGGTCATGGCACCTGCACCAAATACCTCTTTTAAACCAGCCACTGTGGACGAATGGCATAACCTCGCACAGTGGTCTACATTGTTTGTTCCTATTGCTGCGCGCATAAATTTTTGAAAAAGATAATTGTCTTCATTTCTGCACTTTGCAGAAGAAAGTCCCATAATTGCATCAGGACCATACTTTGCTTTTATCTCCATTAATTTTACACGAATAATATCATAGGCCTCATCCCATGATATTGGTACAAATCCATCGCCTCTTCGAAGCATGGGAGTCTTTAACCTGTCTTCTTTTACCGCAAAATCAAATCCAAATCTCCCTTTAACACATAAACTTCCTTTATTAACCCCTTTTTCATATTTTTTTTCAACACCAACAATCTCTTCATTATTTGCCCTGTAAATAACTGTACACCCAACTCCACAATATGGACATATTGTTTCAACATCTTTCGTAGCCCACTTTGGCACATCATATCTTACCTTCTCAAATTCTATGGCATTTACAGGACAAACTGAGAGACACTCACCACATGATATACACTCAGGACTGTAAAATATAGTCTTTTGCTGAGCATTTACCACAGCTGCAGCACCTTTTCCATCATACATAAGGGCACCAATCCTAGTAACTTCTGTACATGCCTCTATGCACCTTCCACATAAAATACATCTATTTGGATTATAATTTAAAATTTTTGATGGATGTTTTGACTTTTTATACTCTATTGGTTCAGTTCCATATTCATATATTTCTGCTGGAGTAATTCCATATCTATGTATAAGTGGAAGTAGTTCATTGTCTTCATCTATTGATGAAAACATTGAAATCGGATGATGGGCAAGTAGTATCTTTAGATTTTCCCTTCTAATCCTTTCCAATCTCTCTGTATTGGTACGAATTACCATACCATCTTTAGCCTTAGTAGTACAACTGGCAACCGGAATATTTAAACCTTCTATTTCAACTAGACACATCCTGCATGTTCCAATTGGACCTAGCCTCTTCAAATAACAAAGGGTTGGAACTTCTATATGGTTTTCCTGGCACACATCTAAAATAGTCTTACCCGCTTGTGTCTTTATGTTTTTTCCGTCTATATTTAGATTAATCATTGCCATTTCCTCCTTTATCAAAACCAACCAAAATTACCTTATAACATCTAAGGCACCTGTCTGCATCTGTAATGGCATCCATAGGTGTTATTATAATATTTTCTGGATCTGATTTCTTTTTAATTATAAGTGGAGTTTCTTCTATTAACATCTTCTTATTTATCTCAGATTCAAAATAATCAACAAATTGAGCTTCTTTAAAAAGCCCTGTATCTTTTAACATATCAGATATTATTTGAGAATCCTCAATTTTAAATTTACCGTCTCTTAGATATTGATCAATATATGTAGCGGCCCTCTCACCCTGTGCTGCAGCCTCAATTAAGGTTGCTGGACCCAACACACAGTCACCACCTGCAAACACCCCTTTTTCATCTGTCATCAAGGTATCCTTATCAACTGATATGGTATTCCATTTCGTCTTCTTAATGTTAAGTTCCTTTTCATTATCCAGCCAGCTTAAATCAATCTGCTGTCCAATGGCAGGAATGAGCATGTCAGTATCAACCACAAATTCTGAACCTTCAACCACCTCAGGTCTCCTCCTTCCAGAGGAATCTGGCTCCCCTAATTTCATCTTTACCAGCTCTACCCCGACTATCTTTCCATCTTTTACAATAATCCTTGTGGGGTTAACCAAAAACTGAAATTTAACACCTTCCCTTATGGCTGCTTCATATTCTTCTCTGTGTGCTGGCATTTCATTTTCCGTCCTTCTATATACCACCAATACCTCATCAACACCAAGTTTCTTTAATGATCTACAACAATCCATTGCCACGTTTCCAGCTCCCACAACAATAGCTCGTTTACCTAGATATAGGGGTTCGTCATTATTATATCTTTTCAGAAATTCCAATGCCTCATAATATCCTTTTGGGTTATCTTCTTCACCTGGAATATTTAACCTCCTGGTCCTCTTGGCCCCTATGCTTATAAATAGGGCATCATATTGTTCTTTCAGTCCTTTAATTGTTATATCCCTGCCAAGGACTTTGTTGTAATGTATTTCTGCACCAAGGTCTTCAATTAATCTAACATCCCTCTTTATGACCTCTTCTGGAAGCCTAAACTCTGGAATCCCCCACATCATCATTCCACCAATCCTGTCTGTTGCCTCAAAAATGTGTACATCATATCCCTTTTTTAACAAAAAATGAGCAGCAGTAAGTCCTGCAGGGCCTGCCCCAACTATGGCCACCTTTTTCCCCTTTGGAGGCTCTTTGGATAAATCTTTGTAAGGATCTTTTTTCTCAAGTTCATATACCCAGTCAGATACAAACCTCTTCAAGTGTTTTATTGCTATTGGAGAATCTATTTGTTTTCTCCTGCAGGCATGTTCACAAAAGGCCACACAAATCCTTCCACAAATAGATGAAAGGGGATTTTTTTCCTGTATTGTCAAGAGGGAAAGGGAATAATAACCCCTTTTTATGTACTCAATATACTGGGGAATATCTATCTGGATTGGACACGCCTCAATACATGGTGCCGTTACCTTCCACCTATAATCCAATGTGTCTATCTGGTTTTTGGTCTTTAAGGATGCTAGAAATATGTCCCTAAAATGAATTAATGCCTTTCCCAGAGGGATAAGAGAGGTATGTCCAAGCTCACACATGGAGCCGTCATAGGTGAGTTCCGCCATCCTTTCTAAAATTTTTAAGTCATTTTCCCTGCCCACACCCTCCACTATACGCATTAACACGTCCATGGCAACTTTAGTGCCAAGTCTACAGGGGGTACATTTTCCACAGGATACATCCTTTTGAATAATCTCCACATATTTTCTCATAAGGTCTATTAAGTCCACTGATTCATCAAATATCAAAAAGCCATTCCAGGCAACAAATGCCAGGGTCTTTTTCCCCTTTTTTGATATGTCCAACCCATCAAAAACTGGTTCATCTGGTATCTTGTCCATGGGAAGATGACGGTTGTCAATAACCCTATCTCCCCAAACTCCATAAACTATTTTCATTATCATCCCCCTTAATAAATTTTATCTATTTCCCAACAAAATTCTAAAAATGAAGATTACGCATACAACTTTTTAAACCACCTTTCAACTTTATATGGACAGAAATTACAAAATTAGATAATCAAACAAAACATAAACATAATGAAAAACGTAAAAAAAGGAGGTTGCTATGGATTATCAAAACATTCTCTTTGAAGTAAAAGAAGGTGTTGCTCTATTAACTATTAACAGGCCAAAGGTACTAAATGCACTAAATCCTAAGACGTTAGATGAAATCGAGGATGTAGTAGATAGGATTTATAAAGAAAATCTTGCCAGGGTATTGGTAATAACAGGGGCAGGTGACAAGGCCTTTGTGGCAGGTGCAGATATTTCTGAATTTCCAAAGATGAATTCCCTTCAGGCAAGAATATTTGCTAAAAAAGGTCAGGATATTTTTTTTAAAATAGAAAACCTCCCAATCCCAACCATTGCATGTGTAAATGGGTATGCCCTAGGGGGAGGATGTGAACTTGCCATGAGTTGTGACTTTATCTATGCATCAGAAAAGGCAAAATTTGGACAACCAGAAATAAACCTTGGAATAATACCTGGTTTTGGCGGAACCCAAAGGCTTGCAAGACTAATAGGTAGGGCTAAGGCAAAGGAACTCTGCATGACTGGAGAACAAATAAGTGCCAACGAGGCAAAGGAACTTGGTTTGGTGGCAAAGGTATTTAAACACGAAGAATTAATGGACAAAACCATGGAAGTGGCAAAGTCAATAGCAACAAAGGCAGCAGTTGCCCTTAGGGCAATTAAAGAAGTTATAAATCGTGGAGTGGAAGTGGACCTTGCTTGCGGATGTGCCCTGGAAGTTGAAGCCTTTGCCACATCCTTTGCCAGTGAAGACGCAAAAGAAGGTGCCACTGCTTTCTTAGAGAAAAGAAAACCTAATTTTAAAGGTTCTTTTACCAGTTAATAAAAAAAGGGGCTAGATCTAGCCCCTTTTTTTATTAAGTTATCCAATCACTGCCCTTGATACCTTAAAAATTATTGAGGTTCAAAAGGGTTACCAAGTCAAATTTGACAATTAAAAATAATTTGTTTAATAGAATTCTATAATTATGGATTGGCATATAATTTCTAACAACATTCTAAGGAGATGCACTAATTGAAAAAAGTATCTATAGTCTGGTTTTCAAAGTCTAAGAATACCTATAATAGAATTTCGCTTAGTACATTTAAGACATATCTACTGATCTCTCTCCATATTATGATTTACCTCAGCGTTGTTTTTCTGGGAGGACTTTCAATTTATCAACAATACAAAATCTACAAATCAAATAAACAAATAATCTCATTAAACCAGAGGATTATTCAGTTAGATTCCAATGTGCAAGAAGGCCAGAAACAAATTTCTCAGTTAAAGGCAAATATAAAGAGCAAGACAAAAAAAATATCCACCCTTGAGAAGAAACTCTTAGCAACCCAAAATGAACTTAAAGATATGAAGGAAATGGAGGTAAAAATAAAAAAGTTTCTTGGCCTCCAAGACCAAGAAGTTGTTTCAGGAAAATTTTCCCACCAGGGAGGTTTTGGTTATAGTAATTCAACACAATTAGAGCAAGATCTGTCTTCACAGGATAGCGAAAATACCTCAAATAAAAATAAAGCAGATATTGTATCGTATTCTAAAGATTTAAAGGAAACAATGGAACAACTTGTAGATTATCTAGAAAAAAGACACAAAAAATTAAAACACATGCCATCTATCCTTCCTGTAAAAGGAGATCATTTCTGGATTTCTTGTGGGTTTGGTTGGCGAATAAATCCTTTTACCCAACAACGGGAGTTTCATGGGGCAATAGATATTGCTGGTGAGTGGAAGACCCCAATTGTTGCACCTGCAGATGGAGTAGTTATTAAAGTTGGTAAGAATAGTATCCTTGGGAACTATGTGCGCATAAGACATACTCCTCATATTGTCACTTTGTATGGCCATTTGTACAAGGCGATTGTGAAAAAGGGAGATAGGGTAAAAAGGTGGGATGTGATTGGATATATGGGAAATACTGGCCGCAGTACAGGCACACATGTCCATTACAAGGTAGAAGTTGACGGTAAACCTGTAAACCCAAAATACTACATATATGACAGGCGATTAAAAAGCCTGGCCTTGAGGTAGAAAATGGCATTTGGAAAAAAAGAAAAAAAAGAAAATGTAGATTCAAGCCCCACTTTAATTGGATCAAATAGTGCCTTTGAAGGAAACTACAAAGGCGAGGACAGCATATGCATTGAAGGAACTTTTAAGGGCTATATTGAGTGCAAGGAAAATGTTTATGTAAATAAAAATGCATATATTGAAGGTGATATAACTGGTAAAAATATAGTAGTGCACGGAAAAGTAATTGGAAATATCATTGCCCATGAAACACTTATTATTGGCGACAAAGGTAAGATTGTTGGAGATGTGTCCACAAAGGTTTTTTCAGTGGAAAAGGGTGGTATTTTGCATGGAAAATGCAGCATGCAAGAACAAATAAAAGATATGGAAAAAGATTCCCGCATAACATCCATTTTCGAAAAATTTTCAGTATTTTCCAGCAAAAAAACAAATGACATAAAACAAAAAATAAGCAATCTTGAAAAAAGCATTTCAGATTCTTCAGATAATTTCAATCCGTTGGATTTACGTCTTGGTGATGATGAGGACCTAATTGAAGTTAAAAATGCTCAAGATGATTCCTCCAAATAAGCAACTAAAAGATGCACCTTATAGATGTTGTCCTACTCTCCCCACCATTTAAAAAATATACATATAAGATACCAGCCTATCTAAAAAATTTTACCTTCCATCCCGGCCTTCGGGTGGTAGTTCCAGTAAAAAATCGTTATTTAATTGGTATCACCTTGGATACACCCGTGAAAAAAGAGGTGGAGTTTGATATAAAAGACCTGGTTATGCCAATAGACAGAACACCTATTTTTTTTAAAGAACAGCTTGAGATATTTGAGGACATATCATCTCACCTATTGGTGGAAATGGGACAAGTAATCTCCTCAATTATGCCCTCAGATTTATGTTCACTAAAGTTGTATTTTTTAGACAGCAAAGGAAAAAGACATGCCTTATACAATATGTTAAATAAAAAAGAAAAGGGTCTTATTTCAGTTTTAGAAAAATGGGTACATGGTGAAACTGAAATTTGTACCAGCAGCAGAGAAGATTTAGTTGTTGAACTTATCTCATTACCCCCGTGGCCCATAAAAAAAACCGCAAGGACCCAACTAAATATTTTAGAATATCTCCATGCCCATGGACCCTTACCCAAATCCCAACTAACATCAAAATTTGGGAAATATTCTAGTAAAGTAATTTCTGTACTCCTAAGTAAAAATCTTATCCAGGTCTCAAAAAAAAAATATATACAGCCTGTATGTGAAAAACTTAAATTTCTTTCACCTTATGAACCAACAAAAGAACAAGACCGTGTAATATCCAGTCTTTTACCTGTTATTGAAAATGGTTTTTTTAAAACAGTGCTCTTACACGGAGTAACCGGAAGTGGAAAGACCCTGGTGTATTCAAAACTAATAAAAAAGTCTTTAGAGTTAAATAAAAGCAGCATTCTACTTTCTCCAGAAGTGGCACTGGCAGAGACCACGTATAAAGAAATAAAACATTTTTCCCCTGGTGTACCAATATATTTTTATCACGGATATCTTCCCAAAAGTCTCAGGGCAAAAATCTTCAAGGAGATCGCAAATCAAAACCCCCCTTATATAGTCATAGGAACCAGGTCATCTATTTTCTTACCCCTAAAAAAAATAGGAACCATAATAATAGATGAAGAGCACGACTCCTCTTATAAACAAGATGAAAGGCTTAGATATCATGTGAGAGAAGTTTCATTTCTTTTGGCCCGAAAATTTAAAAGCCTGCTTGTCTATGGCTCTGCCACCCCTGATGTGAAGACATATTTTGCCGCCCAAAATCAAAAAATTGAGCTTCTAAAAATGGATACTAGGGTAAAGGGAAATCCCTTACCAGAGATAAATCTTGTAGATCTAAATAAAGAACAACCTGTACATGGTCCTTTTAGTCAAAGAGTCTTTTCCCAGATAAAATCCACACTGGATATGGGCGATCAGGTCATTATACTTTTGAACAGACGGGGGTTTTCTCCCCTTGTGTTTTGTACATCCTGCAGGGAGGTAGTCAAATGTCCCAATTGTTCTGTCTCAATGACATACCATAAGAAGGTAGAGAAACTTATATGCCACTATTGTGGGCATGTAATCCCATTTCCATGTGACTGCCCTGTATGTGGATCAGTATCATATTTACCTCTTGATGTTGGTACTGAACAAATAGAAGAGCTAATAACAGATAGCTTTGGCCACACCTCAAAAATTTTGAGATTGGACAGGGATACATACAGGCATGAAAAAAAAGAGGAAGACATATTAAGGGGTTTTGCAAATGGAGAATATCAGATCCTTATTGGCACACAGATGTGCAGTAAAGGACACAATTTCCCCGGTGTAACCCTTGTGGTGGTAGTAGACGGTGATATTGGCTTGAACCTACCTGACTACAGGGCTACAGAAAGGACCTTTCAATTACTGGTCCAGGTAGCAGGCAGGTCAGGAAGGGGTGAGAAGCCTGGTAGGGTCTTCATCCAGACTAGAAATCCAAATCACTACTGCTGGAAATACATAACAAAAAATGATTATGAAGGTTTTTTCCAACACGAACTTCAGTTGAGAAGATTGAGAAGATATCCCCCTTTTGTGAAACTGGGCTTACTAAGATTCCATTTAAGGGAAAAAGACCAACAAAATTTAGACTTTTTAGAAGATTTAACAGATTATATCCAGAAGGTTAAAACCAAAGACCTTATAGTCTTGGGACCAGCCCCAGCTCCCATCTTTGTTTTAAATAAAGAAAAGAGATACCAATGTCTTATAAAGGCGGACAGTTATGGACCCATTAGATCATTTGCCGCTAAAATACTTCAAAAATACTCAAAAAACAAAAAAGACATTAAAGTTATCCTGGATATGGACCCATATCACATGCTATGAGCCTTTTTTACATACCCGATGTATGAGCTTTTTATACTCTTTTGTATATTCGCACACATCTTTTTCCACAAATATACCTCTGGGGATTAAGTTCTGGTTCTTTTCAAGCTTTTTGGATCCAATCTGTGCTGTATTGTCCCTGAAAAATTTTAGCATGTCTGCTGCAGAACCCATCTTATTTTTCCGTCCAAAATAGGTTGGGCATTGGGAGAGAATCTCAACAACTGAAAAACCCTTGTGCATAATTGCCTTTTTTAGGTATTCCTTTATCTCTTTAAAGTGAAATGTTGTAGTCCTTGCAACAAAACTGGCACCTGCAGACACTGCCAATTTCACAGTGTCAAATGCAGGGTCTACATTTGAATATGGAGCAGTGGTAGCCAATATATTTTTACCTGACAGAGGTGAGAATTGACCTCCAGTCATCCCATATATCCTGTTATTCATAATTATTGCCGTTAAATCTATATTTCTTCTGCATGCATGGATAAAATGGTTTCCTCCAATTGCCAGTGCATCCCCATCTCCCATTGGAACAATCACATTTAACTGAGGCCGGGCCATCTTAACTCCAGTTGCAAAGGCAAGGGCCCTGCCATGCAGGGTATGTAAGGAGTGAAAATCCACATAACCTGAAATCCTGGAAGAACAACCTATTCCAGAAACCATGACTATCTCATTTTTAGGGATACCTAACTCAGCTACTGCTCTGAGCAAATTATTTAACACCACCCCGTGTCCACACCCTGGACACCACAAGTGGGGAAAAAATCTCTTCCTTATATAATCTTTGATTGAATAGTCCACTTATACTCCCCTCCCAAGTATAACCCGTGTGATATTTCTAATATCTGTGGGGGTGATAAATTCACCATCCACCCTATTTATAAGATACACCTTTTCAGGATAATCCACACATTTTTTTACTTCATGAACAAGCTGTCCCATGTTTATTTCCACCACAAAGACAAAATCGGCATTTTCACACTTTTCCCTCACAAGATAGGAAGGAAATGGCCATAGGGTTTGCAACTCCAAAAGGCCCCATCTCTCTCCCCTGCGTCTCATGGATCTGACCACATGAAGAGCTGTCCTTGCAGAGGAACCATAAGATAATAAAACCACATCAGCATCATCTAAAAAATACTCCTTATATCTGGCTATATCGTGTACATTTGATTCTATTTTATCAACCAAATGGTGCAATAGTCCATGTACAACCTTTGGATCAGTTGTGGGAAATCCCCACATATCATGGAAAAGCCCTGTAACATTGTATCTGTGTTTACCGCCAAAATCAGACATGGGCAAACGACCATCTTCCCTTGGCAAATAGGGATGATAGTCAACCCCCTCAGGCACCGATGTCCTCAGGCGTTCAATAACAGGTATCTCTCCAACTTCCGGGATAATCACCTTTTCCCTGAGATGGGCAACTGCTTCATCAAAAAGTAGGATTACAGGGGTTCTATAAGTCTCTGAAAAATTAAATCCCTCTACTGTTATCTTAAATAGATCTTGATGATTTGATGCTGTTAAAACAATTATAGAGTGGTCCCCATGCCTTCCCCATCTTGCCTGATACACATCCTGTTGCGACCCCTGAGTGGGAAGCCCTGTTGATGGACCAAATCTCTGAACATCCACTACCACACATGGTATCTCAGCCATAATGGCAAATCCAAGGGCTTCTTGCATTAAAGAAAAACCAGGACCACTTGTAGCAGTCATTGACTTTTTTCCAGTTAAAGACGCCCCAATTATTGAACACATGGAAGCTATCTCGTCTTCCATCTGCACAAAACTTCCACCGGTTGCTGGAAGCCTTTTGGCCATGAATTCTAAAATCTCTGATGAAGGAGTTATGGGGTATCCAGCAAAAAACTCAAGACCCGCATAAAGTGCGGCTTCTGCGCACACCTCATTACCCTGAATAAATTTAAGCTGCTGTTTGTTCATCTTCTTTCTCCACTAATACTTCTATGGCCAAATCTGGACATCTATATTCGCACATTCTACACCCAATACAATCCTGTGGTCTCACAGCTGCTACTTTTTCTTCCCTATCTATCTCTAAAACCTTTTTTGGACAAAATTCAACACAGATACCACAGCCTTTGCACCATTTTCTGTTAATAATATGTTTGACTACCATACTACGCCCTTATTGCTTATTATTTAATTTACCCCTATTAGCTTCATTACCACCATAGTAGATATCATTAAATTGCTCTTCAACTGGAAGCAAGAGATACTTCTTTTCCCTTATTTTTTTCAGAGCAGTAGTCCCAGGGGTATAAATATACCCTACTACATGGGGCATATTGTCATTCCTAGCAACCAGAGCATACAGATCTGGTTGAAGATACTCAATTCTGTTTATTAAATCTCCAAATAGTTTGGAATCTTTTATCTTATTATAATCTTTACCCAGAACAATTTCTTCCTTTGCATCTTTTTTAAGAAACAAGATAGCTGATGGATTGTAGACAGGACCTGAGTAATATAGATTATATTGGGAAAGATCCCTTTTGAGTTTTGAAATATCTATTTTTATTCCAAGCACATATGGAGGGACCAAGGAAGGAGCGTTAAACGCGCATCCAATTAGGGTTATAAATACAAGTCCCATTAGGAGAGGTCTATACATTAAAAAAGCTCCTCCACCAAAAAAGTTAGTGTTTCCTATTTACTCAATTGCTTTCTGTTTTGCAATAAAAATTTCCAGTTAATAGCAACTCATCTCTTTCTTTGGAACAAAAAAAACCCAGGGTTATATCCCTGGGCAGTTATAATCAATGATATTGAAACAAACAGATATTTTTAATTTAATTTACTTACTTGAGCGGACAGCCTGGAGATCCTTCTTGCAGCATTTTTCCAATGGATAACTCCCTTTGATGCCGCCTTATCTAGGATTGAAGTGGCATTTTTGAGTGCGGCCTGTGCCATATCTTTATCCTTTGCTTCTAACGCCAGTCTCACCCTCTTAATGGCCTTTTTCATTCTACTTTTAATTGCCCTATTTCTTGCCCTTCTCTTTAGTGATTGTCTATGTCTTTTGAGAGCCTGTTTTGTATTAGCCAAAGCCAAAACCTCCTTTTATATTTCCTTTTTTATACCTGAAAGTGAAAGTTTATATTTCAATAATTTTATGGTGTCAAGGTTAAAACAAAAGATATCATCAACTCTTTAAAATACCCTGAACTAACTCATCAAATAGATCCTTTACCCTTGTTATTTTTGTGGCTAAATAGGCATTTTCCCCTGCAAATGCAAAGCCATTGTCCAAATCGCCCTTTTGGGCATTTATTAGTGCCAAAGAGATACAATACGGAGCTTCTTTTGGATTACATGTTTTGATACAGTGATATGGACACTTTACAGGTATCTTTTCCCCTTTTTCAACTAATTCTAAAAATCTATTCTTTATTGCCCTTCCTGGCAAACCAACTGGACTTTTAATAAATACTATATCCTCCTTTTTTGCCCTTATATATTCTTCTTTAAACTTAATAGAGGCATCGCACTCCTCGGTGGTAACAAATCTAGTGGCCATCTGTACTCCTGAGGCCCCTGACCTTAACATACTTGCAATATCCCCACCACTATATACACCTCCAGCCACAATAATAGGTATCTCTTTTCCATATTCTGCCTCAAAAGGAGAAATGGCTGCTTTTGTTTCCTTTAAAAGTCTAACTAAGTTAATCTCCATTTTTTTTAGTTCTTCTAGTGAATAACCAAGATGTCCCCCTGCCTTTGGACCTTCTAACACAAATGCATCTGGTAAATAATTTAATCTCAGCCACTTTTTACATATAATCTTTGCTGCCCTGGGAGAAGAAATTATTGGCACAAGTGATGTCTTGCTGTGAGGATATTGTGCTTTTATTTTAGGCAAGTTTAAGGGAAGGCCAGCCCCTGAAAATATTATATCTATCCCAGCTTCTAAACTTGCTTTTACTAAATTTTCATAATCCGTTTGAGCTACCATCAAATTAACACCAATTATGCCATCTCTAATTCTTTCTCTGGCCTTTAAAATTTCTTTTTTTAACATTTGAATATTAGTGGCATGGGGATTTTTTCTGAAATCTTCTGACAAAAAACCTATTGATGCACCAGATATTACCCCAACACCACCACAACTAGTAACAGAAGAGGCCAATCCACTCAAAGATACTCCAACACCCATCCCACCTTGTATTATTGGAAATTCAACTTCATGTGAACCAATCCTGAGCTTTGGAACCTTCACTTTTAACCTCCACACATAAACAGTGATTTTTCAAAAAAATAAATTTCCCTTTGTGAAGCACTAACTATCAGAGAAAATTTCAAGTTTCAACTAAAAATAACTCCATACAATACCTTGTAATATTTACTTACTTTGTGGTTGATTAAGAACTTAAAAGCAGTCTAATATGGTTCAAACATTAAATAAAAAGCAGGAGGTTAATTATGGCAAGGATTCTTGGGGGTCATATATTTGCCAAGTATTTAAAGGAACACCTCAAAGTTAATACCATTTTTGGACTCTGCGGAGGTCACATTGACTGTATTTTAGACGGACTCTTTGAATACCAAATAAGGTCTATAGATGTGAGACATGAACAATCAGCAGTCATGATGGCCCATGCATGGTCCATATATGGAAGCCATCCTGGCATTGCCATCCTCACTGCAGGTCCAGGGTTCACCAACGGGATAACAGGTCTAGTAAATGCGTACCTGGACAACGTACCTTTGATCCTAATATCAGGTAGTGCACCAATAAGAGATATAGATAGAGGGGCACTGCAAGATATAAATCAACAGGACATGGTCAGGTCATACGTTAAGTGGAGTGCAAAATGCATGGATATTTCCAGGATACCAGAATATCTGAACTCTGCTTTTAGAATTGCCATATCAGGCAGACCTGGGCCTGTGTTTTTGGAAGTTCCCCCAGATGTGTTAAATAAAAAGATAGAGGAGTCAGAAATAAACTATCCACCAGCACTTAAAAAACATATCTACCAAGGAGACCCAGATCTAATTAAAAAAGCAGCGGAATTAATAAATATCTCAAATAGGCCCTTTCTAATTGGAGGTAGTGGCATTGCCTTTAGCAACTGTAAATCTGAACTTGAAGGACTAATTGAAAAGTCAAACATCCCCTTTGCATTGGTAAATGCTGGCAGAGGAGTTTTGCCAGATGATCACCCTTGCTCTATATGGGACGGAGGTCAGACAGGAATCTTAACAGCACTTTCCCAAGCCGATCTAGTTATCTCACTGGGTGTAAGGTATAATTGGTTGTTTTTATATGGACAAACATTTCCACAAGCAAGACACATAAGAGTTGATATTGATCCTGCTGAAATAGACAGAAATAGACCATCTGATATAGGTATTGCAGGAGATGTGGGCTTGGTCCTAAAAGAATTAATAAAACATGTGAGGACTGCTAATAAAAAAAACTATTTAAAACAACTAAAGGACTCTTATTTGCCTTTAATATCCAAAGAGATAGAAGATAGAAATAAAAAGACAAACCCCATTCATCCAGCCAGGATGGTTCAAGAGATAAGATCAATTGCACCTGAACATTCCATTTTTATTGCAGATGGTGGGGACATTTCATATTTTGCCTTGATGGGTCTTAGGGCCTATTCAAAGGCAGGGGTGCTAGGGGCTGCTAGTGGACTATTTGGATGTTTAGGAACTGGAATTCCATTTGCTATTGCAGCAAAATTGGCACAGCCAGATAAAGAAGTCTTTGTAATAAATGGGGATGGCTCCTTTGGATTCAATGCAATGGAATTTGATACAGCTATAAGACACAATGTCAAAATAACGTGTGTAATATCAAATGATAAAGGCTGGGGTATGATCAAACACGGCCAAAAATTAAACTATGGTAGTGATAGGACTTGCTGTTCTGTACTCAGGGCCGCACATTATGAAAAAATAGTTGAAGCCCTTGGAGGTCATGGTGAATTTGTAACCATGGAACAAGAGCTTAACCCAGCCTTAAGTCGTGCATTAAAAAGTACAAAAGCCGCTTGTGTCAATGTACTAACTGACGATACAGTTACAAGTCCGGTCACTTTACTTTTGGCTGGTTCCCTGAAATCAAGATAACACCCACAATATTAAGAGGGGGGATTAAATTTTAACTTCTAAATATGTTCTCCCCTCTTACTACTAAAACGGGACATGGGCTTGATTGTAAAACCCTATGGGCAACGCTTCCAAGAAAAAGGCCTTCAAGGTCAGATAACCCCCTGGAACCCATAACTATTAAGTCAACATTTTCAATCTTTGCCACTTCACAAATTTTTTCTCCAGGACGGCCTTCTAAAACCCGTTGTTCAAAGTTTACTCCATTTTGCTTCAGGAGCTTTGAAAATGGAGCCAGTAGTTTCTCAGATTCAGTCAACACCTTGGTTAAGGCCTGCTGATAAAATGGTTCTCCCAAAAGTGAAGAAATTTTTCTTCTACAGTGAATCAACAATATACTGGCATTTGTTAATTTACACAGATAAGTTGCATAGTTAATTGCATCCATTGAATATTTTGATCCGTCCACAGGGACTAAAATCTTCTTTATCACAGAAATTTCCTCCTAAAATAAATTTAAATTAAAGAAAAATCAGTTGGTATTATAAAATTCTAAGAGACTAAGTTCAAGAAATTTCTCTTTTTTTATCCTTTACTAAAAAATCTCTTCAAGGCAGAGATAACGCTTGCACTTACTGTTTTTTAGTCGAGTAGCCCAAGGGAGCCTCCCCTTCAGACCCTCACAGACCAGTACATAAGTCTCTCGACTCATACGGCTCTTATCCCCCCCCAATATATTAAAAACCAAAAAACTCCTACTACATCAACCTTCTTGAAGAAAGGTGCCTTGCAGGTTACATGAAGATAAAGTTTATCCATTTATCTAATCTAGGTCGCAATGTAGCTCAAATAACCTTTTCCAGAGCAGTGAAGGCATAAGAAAGTAATTTTTTGGCAGCTTTGAAAATCAATCGCGAATTTTGGGATAGTCATTGATTTTCTTTTGAAGAATTTTTATGATGAATTTGAAATTATTTAGGAGGTTTTTGTAAAATGACTACTTATACCATTTATCCTCTAGTTGTTGGGGCCAAGGAAACCGACCAGGGAATGATGACCTATCTTAAGTTCTATGGTCGCCGCATCTGGATACCGATTATGATGTTTTATTTAAAAGGAGGGGATAAACACATTTTGGTGGACACCGGTCTTGAAGACTTTATGGTCCCTGAAGAGGTGGAACAAAAATATGGCGTAAAGATTTTTTATTTTGAGGATGCCTTGTCCAGTTTGGGGCTAAAGCCTGAAGATATTGACATTATTATCCATACCCATTTACACAACGACCATTGCGAAAACGATTACAAATGTCCTCAAGCCCAAATTTATGTCCAAAAGGCCGAATATGAATTTTTCTTAAATCCTCATCCCATTGACCACCGTTATTATTCTGATCTGCTGGATGGTCTTAATGTCATCACGATTGAAGGAGATCAGGAAATCACTGATGGCATCAAGGTGATATTTACACCAGGTCATACCCCAGGCGGTCAATCAGTAGTCATTAATACCAATGAAGGCCCAGCCATTATTACTGGTTTCTGCTGTAATGAAGAAAATTTTCCAAAAATTGGCCCAGTAGTAACTCCGGGGATTCATATTAATGCCATAGAGGCCTTTGAAAGTGCCAAAAAGGTTAAAGAAATGACTGATATCCTTTTGCCCAATCATGCCTGGTCAGTGGCCCAACGAAGACACCTTCCTTAAATTATGGAAATTATCTGGACGCCTCAAAAGGGTCACCAAATTTTAAATCGACCTGATTTTAATTTCGTAAAGGCCCCTGACCTTGAAGTTGTAGAATTGCGACGGCGGCTTTTTTAGGAACTGGACCTGCTTTTGGTGGCTGGCTGGAGACCATTTTAAGAAAATGTACTGCTTTTACCTTTGCTGTAGAGGCAGTGTGTCGCAAGATTATCAATTGATTGCGATTAAGCTTTAAGGCCTGGGTAAATAGTTGCCGCAGAGCAGGATATTCTGAAGGTGAGAATTGGCTCTTAGTAACTATAAGAACTTCTTCAGCCGTGATAGTATCTTTAGCGGGGTGCCATCTAAGCATAAGAGAGCCTGCCTGATTTTTAAACACATAATCTTCAGGAATAAACTGAAGGTTGTAACCTGATGGCAAATGAATAGTAATTTGCATTCTTTTTAAAAAACAATAACCAAGTTTATAGGGATAATGGCGATGGGCCATGGCTACAAAGCTCGCTAAATGCGATAAGGGCAAAAGAGGAGGATGAAATAGCAAAAGATGAGCCGTTTTGGTGCCATAAAAGTTGTCTTTAAAATCAAAATCTATGGTGAGTTGAGATTGGTTGAGGTTAAGATAATCCGAAATGTCCATCTTTGACAACCTGGCGCCAGGGCTGATATCGTTGATGGTCTTTTCTAACTCCCTTTTTCTTTCTCCTGGGGTCATGTGAATAAATTGTTCCCGACGAAACATGGCATAAACCCCTTGATAAATTAAAGAACCCCTGCCCCTAAGTCTGCCATCAGCATCCAGGGAAAAACTGGCTTTATAGACTACTTGATTATGTTTAGATGGAAAGACAGGTGTTTGAACCAAAATGGCTTGACCCTGGTCACCGACAATGAGCACCCTACGGCCTTGGTCTGAAGGTGGCAGGTCACCACAACTGGCACTTTCAGCGGTGCTATCTAGAAAAATATATTGGCCATTGACTTTAACGGCCGTGATTTCATGGTCAAAGGCACCAGGCATAGGCAAATGCACATCTAAGTTGGGAATTTCGGAGGTAGGGATAAGCACTGGATAGGCCTTAATACTAGCTGCCTTAAGCATGGCAATAAGCAGCGTTGAGTGATCTTTGCAATCACCGTAGCGTAACTTAAAGATTTGAGAGGCAGGGTGAGGCTTATAACCATTGATTCCAAATTCTACTCCCACATAACGAATATTTTGAGCCACATAATTATAAATTGCCCTGATTTTTTCCCACTTGCTAGAACAGCCTTGGGTGAGGACTTTGACCTTATTTTTAATGGCAGCATCAGGGATTAAGGCCTTTTGGGCTAATTGGTGATACCACTTGGCAACTACTTTCCACGATGGCACTGAAGAAATGGCAATAGAGGCGGCTAGTTCTCCAAGCGGTGGACTGTAAGGCTCCAGGTCAATGGCAGATAAACTGTGGGCCTTAAAAATAAAGGTGATAGCTTTATCAGTTACCTTCTTTTGAGGCTTTATTTTGATGTGCTTTAATAAAATTTTGGGAATTTTGTTTTTAGGCACGGTTAGCTGGTAAATGGCCTCTTTTACCGGGTATTTCTGCTCAAAAAAATTTTTAGCCCAGAACTGACCTGGCATATAAGGCTTAATCGTTTTTAATTCATAGGAGTAGTCAATAACTGCTCCAGGGCAAAGGCCAGGCATAGAGATGGTTTGATATTTAATATCAGAATAAATTGGGGCATCCATAACAAAGGGTGGTGATACAATGTTATAGGCATTTTTGGCTGGTTTAAGCCGCTCGCCATTGGGGAGTATGGTTACAGCCTTAAGGACCTTTAGACGTTGAAATTGTGTAGAAAAGGGAATTACAATCTCTCCAAACTCTTGAATACCTTTAGTGTTAAGCGCCTCTATTCGCTGGTGTTCATACCAGGTTTCATGTCCCTGGGCATCAAAGGTGTCTCTAACTTCATCAAGCAAAATAATGGCACCATAGGGATGGTCTTTGGCATAGGTTAAGTGAACGCTTGTTACAATTAGAAGGGCAATTAAAAAACAGACATATTTATGCATGTTCCTTTCTCCTTTTTTGATAGTATTTTGCCTGATTGATAATGCCTTTGGCCCAGACATTGGTACTTAAGGCATTGATGTGAGTATACGTCGTCAATACATTTTTGTAAACCAGACCATGGTATTGGCTATTGATACCATGACCTTTTTTGGGTTTAAAGACATACGGGAAGTTTTCTAGAGGGTCAACCACA
>NZ_BAAIEW010000038.1:0-17799 GCF_054654515.1 Desulfothermus okinawensis JCM 13304
TGTCCCATCTGCATCAATGGAGTTCAGACATATCTCTCCTGCCCCAAGTCTCTCCACTTCCCTTGCCCACCACAGGGCATCAATGCCTGTTCTCTTTCGACCACCGTGAATAACTATTTCATATCCAGATGGTATCTGCTCTGACTTTTGAACTTTTAAAACATCCATACCAACCACAACACACTGGGACCCAAATGCGTCTGCACCATCGCTTATTATTTTTGGATTTTTTACACCTGCTGAGTTAACAGATATCTTTTCAGCTCCAGCAAGTAAAACATCCCGCATATCTGCTACACTTGCTATGCCCCCACCAACTGAAAAGGGAATAAATATCTGGGAAGCCACTTTTTCTACCACTTTAAGCATTATTCCCCGTCCTTCATGGGATGCTGTAATATCGTAAAACACTATTTCGTCTGCACCTTCTAAATAATACTTTTTGGCTGACTCAACGGGATCTCCTATATCTATATTGCCCTTAAATTTTATACCCTTTGTTAATTTTCCATCCCTAACATCCAGACATGGTATAATTCTTTTGCAAAGCATAAAAACACTACTCCAATATCAATTTTTTTTACAAAATCTATAAAAATTCTCTAAAATTTTTAGACCAAATCTACCACTCTTCTCCGGGTGAAACTGTACAGCCCATAGTGGTTCTTTTCCCAGGACAGAACAAAATTCTATTCCATAAGTAGTTGTTCCAAGTACATATTCTTTATGTGGAAAGGGATAGTACCCATGGACAAAATAAAAATCCATTCCATTTTCAATACCCTCAAATAAGGGATTTTCTTCTTTTATATAGACCTGATTCCATCCCATGTGGGGAATATTTATTGAATTTCCCGTCTCATCTTTAAGGGAGTCTGAAAACCTGATACACTTACCTGGAATCAGTCCAAGACATTCAGTTGAATTTTCTTCACTAAAATCTAAAATAATCTGGCTACCCAGGCAGATACCCAAAAGGGGCTTTCCTTTTGATGCTTCTCTTTTTAGGATCTGGTCCAATCCCTTTGATATAAGATTTTTCATGGCAGAGCCAGCAGCTCCAACTCCAGGAAAAATAATTCCTATACTTTCTCCTATTTTTTTTGGGTCATCTGTAATCTCACTCTCAATTCCAAGAAAATCCAGGCTCCTTTTAACACTTGTTAGATTACCTGCCAAATAGTCTATAATTGCTATCATTAATCCTCCTTAACCTGGCTATTCCTTTAATAAACCAATACTCCAGCATAACCAACCACTCGATGAAAATCTCCAGTGATTTCTCCAGAAGTGGTATAATCAATTAATTCACCGCGCTTTGCCCCTAAAGCTTTTGCTGCAGCAAGGCCTACAGTCATTGGAAATATGCCACACATACTTATGTTATTTTGCCTAACTGCTGTGTACAACCCTTGTGGATCAATTCTTAAAATTTGGTCAATGGCAATTTTATCTAAAATCTTGGCCCTATCATGACTTATAAAATGACTCATATCAGAACTGACAACTAGAGTTACGTCTTCATCTCTAATTATATTGGCAATTGACTCACCAACTTGGATCAATTTTTCTAACCTTGGTTCCATAATGGATATTGGCACTATCTTTATCTCTGAATCTATTTTCCACAAAAAAGGTATTATTACTTCTAAAGAGTGCTCCCTTAGATGACCGGAAAAATCTGGAACCAATTCCTGAATATTTTCAAGTAACCTATTACTTAATTCGTTATTTACATCCAAATAACCTAAAGGAAGGTCCCATCTCCCTTCATGCCATACTGAAAAGTTTGTACCAATTCCAGTATGGTTTGGGCCAAGTATAATAACATTTTTTTTAATTTTAGCATAACTTAAAGTTTTACCCGCTGTTTTTCCTGAAAAAACATATCCAGCGTGTGGGAGCATTGTTAAAATTATATCCTTTTTCTCATGTTCCTCAACTTCTATAAAAAAAGAATCTAACATAGCTAATAATTCTTTTTTATCTGCGGGATAAAATTGTCCCGCATAAACTGGTCTTCTCTCCATAACCCCTCCTAATGAAGCTATTGAATATATTTTTTTGCTTCTTCTGTTAGAATTATACCCTTTAATTCATTAGATGCCAATTCCCCATAAAATGTCCCTGGATAATTTTGTTTAATACTTGATAAAATCTTTTTCCATCTGTCAGCGTATCCAGCCTTTAAGTAAAGCTCAGCCAGTTTGTACTCCATAGATGGAAGTAATGGAGAATCTTTTGGAATATATCTTTTATATCTAAGTGCCCATTCAATTGCTTCCAATGTCCTGCCAGATCTCTCAGTAACATTAATCAACATGTTAAAACATTCAGAAATATGGGGATTGTTTTTATCCTTTTTAAGGAATATTGAAAGGGCTTCTTGTGCATAGATATACACCTTTTCCAGATCTTCTCTCTTTAACTCCTCTTTTGCCAGAAAATAAAAGACATATGCCCTTTGCTTCTCTGATATATTATCATCAAGGGCAAGTTCTTTTAAATAGGGTATAGCTTCTTCTCCCCTCCCCTGATTTATCTTTGCAAGCACATAGCCATATTTAAGTTGCGATTTAAGAGCTGGAGTCAATCTCTTATCTGATAAAAATCTATCACCAAGGGTCTCAATCTCTTTCCATGACTCGCTCTGTAAATAAATATTCAAGATTAGCTCAAGTGAAGCAAGAAAATTCTCCTTTGAATCTGACTTCTCAATTAATGGCCTTGCCATTTGAAGTCCCCTGTATGGACTTCCAGTCCTCCACAAAGATATTGCCACAGCTATTCTAGTAGAGGGATCTATCTTTGACATATCATGCAAAAAATTGTATTTATCCCACATGGACAATATCAAAGTATACATATTGTCTTTTATTGCCTTTTTAATTATGGAATTAAGGGCTACGTATCCCACTTCCATAGCCTTTTGTTTTAACTCTGAATCAGGAAACATTTGGTAAAATTTTTTAACTGCCTTTAAAGAATCCTGATAGTCCTTTTTCCACAGATACCACATGGATAACTTTAATTGAGCCAAAGGAGCTAAAGGGCTTTTTGGATGTTTTGATACAATTTCTGTATAAATCTTAACTGGTCTAAGATTATAAGGTCTATCAAATACTGTAAACATATCTTTTACTGTTGGTTCATCATAAATTCCCTCTTCTGCAAGCCTCATCTTGGCAATTAGACCACCTTCCTTATCAGGATATTTTGTTGCTACATATAAATACATCTTCTTTGCATAAGGAACTTCACCTTTCTTTAAATATAAATCTCCAATCCTGGTTAAAACAGTATCTGCATCCTCTATCTTTGGTACTATATTGTAATATTTCCAATAATATTGAAGAGATGTATCATATTTTTTATTAAACATTGCAATAAAACCAGCAAGTTTTAAAATATCAGGAGCTTTTTGATAAAAAAGAGGCCATCTCTGTTCTAAATATTTCATAACAATCCAGGATTTCTGATACATTTGAAGTTTATACAGTACCCTAGATAATTTAATTGCTGCATTTTTTACAACTTTACTTGATTGATACTCTTCTACAATTGTCTTAAAGCTTTCCATTGCATGGATATAATCTTTTTTTGATAGATAATAATCACCCCAATAATAATATCCATCGGCAACAAAGGAAGATTTAGGATATTTGCTTTTTAAAAGAGAAAAATAACCTTTTGCCTCCTCAATATTTCCAACCTGTATATTTAAATAACACAACTTCAGTAACCATATGGGTAAATACATTGATTTTGGAAATAGATTTATTGCTTCGTTTAACACACTGGAAATCTTAATATAGTTTTCTTTTAATTTATCGTTATATAATTGAAAATACACATCAGATAGATAATATAAAACTTCTTCTCTATATTTAATTGGTAAATTTACATCATTATATAGAATTTCTAAACCTTGCATTGCTGTTTCCAATTCACCATTATTTATCTGAAGTTTTATTTGAAATAATTTATCAGAATAGTTTACTTTAGCAGTAGCATTTGATTCCATTTGTGAATTGGTATTATTTGCTGATACTGTTTCAGTTTGAATATTTTTTTTATTTTCTACAATTTTAGTGTTATTAGAAAAGTTTTTAATATTCTTTTGATTTAATTTATTTAAATTAATATTTGCCTTTATAGTCTTATTCTCAGATGATATATTAATTTTTTGATTTATTTTTCTTCTCATTTTATATGTATAATACATTTTGTTTTCTTTTTTGGGAATTTTGAAATTGGACTTAATTAAATTATTTTCATTAGTATCATTAAAAAAAATATTATTAGGATTATAAATAGTTGCATTTTTATCGATTTTTCCTTTAATCTTCCAGTTTGGAAAATTAATACTCTTTCTTGTAAAATTATTTTTGGTTTTATTATCTTCAATCTTTTCTGTATGGTTAGATAAATTGTTATTAAGTAAATTATCTGAACTATTAGCATCACTATTAGGTTGTAAATCTATTTGCTTTTCTTTTGAAGAAACTCTAGTAGAATTTAAGGTGTTAATTTTAGGAGATGATCTATCTATTTTTTTTTGGGGGGTTAAAGTTTTATTTTTATTTTTATTTTTTTTTTGTTTCATAATATCTATGACTAATTTATTCTCTTCACCTATCTCAAAGTAGGTAAATTTAGGGTTCTTCTCCTTTGTAATAATTTCAATGGATCCCTCTGGATTAACAATGATTTTTGAAATCAATGACATATTTTTGACATTAGTAGATCCTGGAAGATTTTCTTGCTTAAAAAAAACAGGGGGAATACTTAATTCTATTTGTGTGGGACCCTTTTGATATATTCTATAACGTGTAGGAATTTTTTTCTCAAACTTAAAGACTATTCTCTCTTTGTCAGGGTGAACACCCCAGTAATAAGTCAGGGAATAGACACCAGTGGTGTTTAGTGAGAAAATCAAAAAAAGGATAAATACTATAATCTTTCTCATAAAAATCCTCAATTGGGAGGAAATTTCTTAAATTTTAATGCAATAATTATACCTTTATTTTTTTCTTTTTGAGTTTCTCTATCAATGTAGTTCTTTTTAGACCAAGCAGTTGTGCTGCCCTGTTTTTCACACCTTTGCTTCTCTCCAATGCTTCAATTATTAATTTATTCTCTATCTCTTCAAGTAAGTCCTTTAAATTCATATCTAATTTTTTTAAAGTGCTAAGTGTTGGGTATTGAAATTCTACCCCTGAATCATTAACATGTTCTTTTGATTTTGATAAATTTGGATCTTTTAAAATTTTTAAAGGTAGGTCTTCTAAATAAACAGTATCTGATTCGCACAATATAGTTAATCTCTCCATTAAATTTTCTAATTCCCTTACATTTCCTGGCCATGAATAATTTACCAAGGCATCTTCAACTTCCTTATGAAATTTCAATTTGTTTTTTCTATTTTGAACACAGAATCTACTTAAAAAATGATTTGCTAGAAGCAAAATATCCTCTTTTCTCTCCCTAAGTGGAGGTATATGTACATTAACCACGTTTAATCTATAAAACAAATCCTCTCTAAAATTTCCTTTTTGCACTTCATTTTCCAGATCTTTATTTGTAGCCGCTACTATTCTCACATCTACTTTTATTGTCTTTATTCCACCAACCCTTTCGAATTCCTTTTCCTGGATAGCTCTTAAAAGTTTAACCTGTAAATATACATCCAATTCAGCAATTTCATCTAAAAATAGAGTGCCACCATTTGCCAATTCAAAGCGTCCAGGCCTGGATCTAATTGCATGGGTAAAAGCACCTTTTTCATGTCCAAATAACTCTGATTCCAATAATTCTTTGGGAATTGCTCCGCAATTAATAGGTACAAATGGTTTGTTAGATCTTTTACTCCTTTTATGTATCTCTCTCACAAAAAGTTCCTTCCCAGTTCCAGATTCTCCAGTAACTAATACAGTAGTATCAGTATTAGCCACCTTTTTCACTATTTTTAGAGCCTCTTTTAATTTAGAGCTATTTCCTATGATTTTTTTCATATTGAATTTACTTAAGTGGATATTTTATCAAAACCTATAATTTTATCATCTTGATCAAGGTTAATTAATTTCACACCTTTTGCATTTCTACCATAAATATTAACATCTTTTACATCTATTCTTATTAATTTACTCATTTTGGTCAAGATTAGTATCTGATCAGTTTCTTTTACTAGGGTTCCTCCAACAACAAACCCAGTTTTTTCTGTGGGTTTAATATTTATAATTCCCTTACCACCTCTATTTTGAAGTCTGTAATTATTTAATATGGTCCTCTTACCACTTCCCTTTTCAGTTACTGTAATTAAATAATTATCATTATCATAGTCAATAACCACACAAGATACAACAATATCCCCATTTCTTAGAGATATACCTTTAACTCCCATTGCATTTCTTCCAACTTCCCTTATATCATCACATTTAAACCTAATAGAAAATCCAAACTTAGTTAATAACATAATCTGGCAACTATCATCAATTTCTTTTACTGAAATTAGCTCATCGTCTTCCCTTAAATTAATGGCTATAATACCCCTTGAACGAACATTTTTATATTGAGATATGCCTGTTTTCTTAACCATCCCTTTTTTTGTTACAAACAGATAAAAACCCTTTTCATCAAGTTCCCGTTGAACTAAGGCAGTTGTTATATATTCATTTTTATTTAAAGAAAGCAAATTTGAAACATGGGTTCCACGGGCCCTCCTCCCAGCCTCTGGTATTTCAAATACCTTTATAACCAACATCCTACCTTTATTGGTGAACAACAACAAATTCTCGTGATTTGTACCAATTAAAATATCCTGAACCAAATCTGAATCACTAAGTTGAGAACCACTAATACCCTTACCACCTCTTCTCTGTTTACCAAAAGCAGAAAGTGGCGTTCTCTTAATATACCCCCTTTTCGTCAATGTAATTACCACTTCTTCATCGGGAATTAAGTCGATTATATCAATATTTTCAGGATCATATTTCAATATTTCCGTCCTTCTCGGAGTGGAATACTTTTCTTTTATCTCAATTAATTCTTTTTTTATCTCATTTTTTAGAACTTCAGGATTATTTATTATACTATTGTAAAACTCTATTTTTTTGATAATTTCTTTGTACTCTTCCAGAATTTTTTCCTGTTCTAAATTTGTAAGCCTCTGTAATTTCATATCAAGTATTGCCTGACTTTGAACTTCAGTAAATCCAAATCGTTCAATTAATCTCCCTTTGGCTTCAGATGGATTTTTAGACTTCTTTATTATTTCAATTACTTCATCTATATTGGATAAAGCTAGTTTCAATCCTTCCAATATATGGGCCCTTTTCTGAGCCTTATTTAAATCAAATCTGGTTCTTCTTAAAACAACTTCTTTCCTGAAATTTATGAAAAGATGTATATATTCTTTTATATTTATTAACTTTGGCCTATTATTAACCACACATAAAAAATTAATTCCAAATGATGTATCCAATGGGGTGTATTTGTATAATCTATTAATAATTATATCAGAAAGCGAATTTTTCTTTAAATCCAAAACTATTCTAATACCATTTCTGTCAGATTCATCTCTTAGATCACTTATTCCTTCGATTTTGTTTTCATTAACCAATTCTGCTATTTTTCTTAATAGATTTGCCTTATTAATTCCGTATGGAATTTCAGTGATTACAATTTTCTCATAACCTTTCTTTGTAGTTTCCACATGTATTTTACTTCTAATTTTAACAGTTCCCCTACCAGTTAGATAGGCATCTTTTAGACCTTTAGTGCCGTACATATAAGCACCTGTAGGGAAGTCAGGACCTTTTATATAATTCATTATTTGATCAATAGTAGAATTTTCATTGTCAATACAAAATAATATTCCATCTATCACTTCCCCTAAATTGTGGGGAGGTATATTGGTAGCCATTCCTACAGCTATTCCAGATGCTCCATTTACTATTAAATTTGGTATTTTTGTTGGTAATACCTCTGGTTCTCTTAAAGAATTATCATAATTTGGCCTAAAATTAACAGTATCTTTTTCTATATCAGCAATAAATTCATGAGCAATTCTTGACATTCTACATTCAGTATACCTCATTGCTGCTGGAGCATCACCATCAATGGATCCAAAATTTCCCTGTCCATCTATTAAAGGGTCCCTCATATTAAATGGCTGAGCCATTCTAACCAGTGCATCGTAAACAGCTGAGTCTCCGTGTGGATGATATTTACCTATAACATCACCAACTATCCTTGCGGATTTTTTGTATGGACGATTGTAAAAATTACCAAGTTCATACATTGCATATAAAATCCGCCTATGAACTGGTTTTAGACCGTCTCTCACGTCTGGTATAGCCCTTCCAATAATTACACTTAAAGAATATTCCAAATATGATTTCTTGATTTCCTCTTCTATAGTGACAGTTTTAAGCATCCATATCTCCTTTTAAATATCTAAATTATCAACTGATAATGCATTTTTCTCAATAAATTCCCTCCTGGGCTCCACCTTATCACCCATTAATTTACTAAATAGCTCATTGGCTTCTTCAGCCTCATTGATAGTCACCTGTAAAAGCTGTCTTTTTTCTCTATTCATGGTTGTTTCCCAGAGCTGATCAGGGTTCATTTCTCCAAGACCCTTATATCTTTGGATATTATAGTGTTTATTGGCTTCATTCAAAATACTCTTTACAAGGTCAAATAAAATCAAATCAACTTCCTCTCTTCCATCCTTAAATTTAATATTAAAAGACAAATCTTTGGATAAGTTTTTAAGTACCTGTATAACCTCATAACTTGATTTATATAATTTTGAATTAAAAAATTCCATTCCCAAAAGAAATTCATGGTTATTAATATCTATAAACTTTAAATAATATCTTTTTAAATCATCCATTTCTGTGGTATAAATATCTAATTTATATTCTCGTGTTTCCAGGTATTCAGAAATTTTTCTAAAATCATCGCTTTGTTTAAGATAATAAACTTCTTCATCAGAAGAAACTGAAAATATAGTTTTTAAATTATCATTATAAGTAAGTAAATTTAAAACCAAGTCATAGGGAAGTCCAAAGTTTAAAATGTCATTAATTTTATCTTCTAACTCATTCAATTTATTCACAATGAAAATAATATCTTTTTTTTCTATTTTTTTCCCATCACATGTTACCTCTATATCGTCTACCATTGACAACACAAAAAACTCTCTCAATTCTTTTTCATTGTTTATAAATTTTTCTACTTTTCCACGATGCACCCTGTATAGAGGAGGCTGTGCAATGTATAAAAATCCATTTTCAATAAGTTCTCTATAATTTCTGTAAAAAAATGTTAAAAGTAATGTCCTGATATGGGCTCCATCAACGTCGGCGTCTGTCATTATTATAATTTTATGATATCTCAATTTTGATATATCAATTTCTTCATCACCTATTCCAACCCCTAACGCAGTTATTAAACTTTGAATTTCTCTATTTTTAAGCATTTTATCAAATCTGGTCTTTTCCACATTTAAAATCTTTCCCCTCAAAGGAAGTATTGCCTGATATTTTGGATCCCTTCCCTGCTTTGCTGAACCTCCTGCAGAATCGCCCTCCACAATAAATAACTCACTCTCCTCTGGGTTCTTACTTTGACAGTCAGTTAACTTACCAGGCAAAAATGTATCAGACAGGAGATTTTTTCTCTTAACCAAATCCTTTGCCCTTTTTGCTGCCTCTCTGGCCCTTGCAGTCTCAATTACCTTTTCTAAAATATTTAAAACTTCCTTTGGATTCTCTTCAAAAAATTGTCCAAGGGTTTCATTTACAACACTTTGCACATACCCCGCTACTTCACTATTTCCAAGTTTTGTCTTTGTCTGACCTTCAAATTGGGGATTAGGTAGTTTTACACTAATAACAGCAGTAAGACCTTCCAATATATCCTCACCTTGAATTCTCTCTTTTACCTTAAGTTTCTTGGGAATATCACTGTTTTTCAAATAACTATTAATTGACTTGGTCACTGCTGCTTTAAATCCAGCCAAATGAGTTCCACCATCCTTTGTCCTGATATTATTTGCAAAACTGTATAGTTTACTTTTATAATCGTCTGTATATTGCATTGCAAATTCTACTATTACATTATTAACTTCCTTTTTATTATAAATTATAGAATGTAGAGTATTATAAGATTGATTTATATTCTCAACAAACGAATATATCCCTCCATCAAATTTAAATACATCCTTATATGAATATCTTTCATCAATAAAAGTAATTTCTAGACCTTTATTTAAATAAGCTAATTCTTCAAATCTCTTTTTCAAAACATCATAGTTAACATAAATACTTTCAAAAATTTCCTCATCTGGTCTAAAATGTATTGTAGTACCTCTATCGCTTGATTCTCCCATGCATACTAGATCACATAAAGGCTTACCTCTAGAATATTTTTGATAATATCTTTTACCATCACGTTTAATAGTAACTTCTAAAAATTCAGACAAAGCGTTAACAACTGAAATTCCAACACCATGAAGACCACCAGATACTTTATAAGTATGATTATCAAACTTACCACCAGCATGTAAAACAGTCATTACTACTTCCACAGCTGGTCTACCCTCTTTAGGATGTATATCAACTGGAATTCCTCTACCATTATCTTTGACAGTTATACTATTATCAATGTGTATTACTATCTTAATTTTATCACAATAACCTGCCATTGCCTCATCTATACTATTATCAACCACTTCGTATATTAAATGATGTACTCCGTTTATATCCTGACTGCCAATATACATGGCAGGTCTTTTTCTAACTGCGCTTAAACCTTCTAAAATAGTTATACTGGCTGCTGTATAGTCATTATTAAAACCAGGATTATTAATATTCATAATCTTCTCCATCATAATTCTCCTCTACCTCATCCTCATAATAATATTCTTCTTTTATTTTTATTGTAATTGTAATAATAATATATCCTTTATCCAAATCATCCAGACCTGTTATCTTACATGGACCCTCATTACCAATAAATTGGAACTCTATATTTTCTGAATTAAAATGATCAATAATGTCTCTTAACCGTTTAATCATAAAAATAACTTGATTAACATTTCCTTGGAAATCTACAGCTATTGATTCACTGGCTTCACCTTTGTCACCACTCTCGCAATAGATTATCAAATCATTATCATCAAATATAAATTTTACTATTTCATCAATATCTGATACAAATATATATATCCTATCCAGTACATCTTTTAGTTCATTTTTATTAACAACTAATCTGCTTATATTGGGTTGATTAAAAGGTTCCAGGTAATCAGAATAATCAATTGATTCTTTTTTTACAATTGGTAGACTTATATTTTCATTATTTTCTAAATCTTTAATAAATAATCTATTATCTTGAATAGTAATATATATTTCATTACTATTAAGCCATTTTTTTAGTTCATTTAAAAAGATCTTATCTATAAGATATCCTTCCTGGTCCAATAAATTATATAACTCTTCATGTTTAAATCTCTTCATAGCAAAACTGTGCATAAGAAGCGCAAAGGCCACAACAATATTTTCTTCATGATATCTTTTGAGAGTTATATATCGTCTATACGTATCCATCTCATCAGAAGTAAAATAATATAGTCTATTAATTAATTCTCTTAATTCATCACCATGCCATTTTATATATCCACTTTCTGGAAAATCAACAAAATCTCTAAACCAGGATGAATCATAAGTTAATATTTTATATTTTCTTGGCCCTTGTTCCAATAATATAATTTCATGTTCCCCAGAATCGGAATAAGTTAAAGTAATTTCACCTGGAGGTAATTTTTTAATTAGTTCATAAAAAGATTTACCATTTACTCCAACTATACAATCTCCCGTTGTCTCAGCCTTATAAGTTCCTATAAATTCCATTTTTGAATCAGTAGCCATAATTCTTAACTCATTATTTCCCCATTTTAACCACACCGCCTTTAAAAAAGTGGTTCCTGTTTTTTGAGACGTTAAACTTGACGCCTTTTGTAATCCTTTAATTATTTCTTCTCTTGTGATTAATAATTTCATATCTTCTTCCTTTATTTTAATTATTAGTTTGTATGTATGTACATAATTGGCTTAACCTAATGAAATAATTTAAAATATATTGTTAATATATACCTAAAAATAAGATACATTCTAATATTTTTCCTTTTGTGAAAATCAATCAAAGGAATATTCACACTTTTTAGACATCTCTTTCAACATATTGTCGAAATCTCTATCCAACAATTTTAAATTATTGACTTTTTTTAATGAGTACAAAATCGTACTGTGATCTCTATTAAAGATTTTTGAAAGTCTTACCAATGAATAACCAAGTAAATCCCTGCACAAATAAATAGCTACCTGTCTGGCAATGGCGACATTTTTTTTCTGGCTTTTTGATAAAATATCTTTTGTGGATATCTTGTGATGTTTGGCAACTATTTCTATTATTTTTTTTGAAGAAATCTCATTAAAACTATTTTTATTAGTTTTTTCATTAAAAACTAAGGATTTGTTTTCTTGTTTTAATTCATATCTAGCCAGTATGTTATATAAATGAGATTTTATATCACATATAGTTTTATATTTTAACGCTATTTGAAAAAGTTCAGATTGAGAAATAGATAGATTATATTTACTACAAAAGTAATCAATAAATTTTGATTTAGTATTTAGATTAGGCAATTTTAACCTTAATATTAGTCCACCATTTAAGATGGATGATAAATTATTATTAGAAATATTAATATCTAAAATTTTTTTATTTGTAGTACAATAAATAATGTTGTTATTTGATATATATTTTTTTATTATATTAAGTAATAATGATTGAATTTTTATATTATTTTCAATATAATGAATATTATCTATTAAAACTAAATCATAATTTAAAGTTAAAATATTAATTTTATATAAATGGTTTACATTCTTTAAATCTAAGTAAAAAATTTTAATATCAGGAATTTTTTGTAAATATAAATTACCTATAGATTTCAATAAATATGTTTTTCCTGATCCATCTGGTCCAAATAAAATTATTGGATTGCAATCATAAATATCTTTATTTACAATATTTAACAGAGTATTTATTGTTATATGATTTTCATTGCTATAAAAAAATGCATTTATATCGTATTTTGAGGTAAATTTAAACTCTGATTCTGATATAATATTATTAAATTTTTTTGAAAGTGAAAGTTCTATATGGTCTATATTATACTGAGATTTTAGTTTTCTTATTATTGATCTTAAAATATTACTTTTAAAGTACTCTTTATAGTAAATATGTGGAAAGTAAAATACTATCGTCTTTTTTTTAGGTATATATTCCCAATTTATATTTTTTAAAATTTTTGAGTCTAAATTCTTATTAATTAATTCGTTAATATCCATCATGATAAGATTAATTCTTTTAACTTAGGTAGTACTATCTCAATGGATTCATTAAATCTTATGTCAGTGATATCATAATAATAAGTATGACCAAGATTTATCTCGATTACGTGTCCTCCACTTCTCTTGACCAATCTTGGTATTGTATTTGCTGGAGCAACTTCGCCAGATGTCCCACATATCACTATTAAATCGCAATTTTTTATCAGATTATCAGATTCTATAATAGCATTATGGGGAATAGGTTCTCCGAAAAATACAACATCTGGTCTGATTAATCCGCCACATTGACAATAGGGTGGGATTTCTTTTGAAACAAGTTCTTTAACATTATCCTTAGTGTACTTTTTTTTACATTTGACACAGTGAAATTTTTCAAAATTGCCGTGGTATTCAATTACCCTTTTTGAACCAGCTCTTTGGTGGAGGTTATCTACATTTTGTGTGATTATTCCTTTTAGTTTGCCAGATTCCTCTAATTGCGCAAGTGCAATATGGGCTGGATTCGGTTGTGATTTCTCAAGTAAATCAACTGTATCCAATAAAAATTCCCAGACTCCTTTGGGATTTGAGTGTATTGCATCAGCAGTAGCCACTTTCATTGGATCATATTTTGTCCAGAGTCCTCCTGGGCTTCTAAAATCAGGTATCCCACTGGGAACAGAGATACCTGCACCAGTAAAAGCCACTGGAAATTTTGCCCTTTTCCATAATGTTGTGGCTAAATAATATTTATCTTCCATTTTCTCCCCCTTTTTTTACCCCTGATGACATGAGTTTCTTGCCAAGTATAAGAAAAAAAACTAAACTAACAACTAATATTAAATATAACATTTTAATTTATTATTCGCAAGTTGATATCTGTTTGAAAAAATTGATTTTTTGAAAGCTGTTTTATATTTTAATTGTATTGGAAAATGAAGAAAATATGAAAAAAAATGATCCAAAACTCACTATAGAACTTAGTATAAAAGAATCTAAATGTGAGATTTTTCTAAATGGAGAATTGGTTATTGAAACATTAAATCAATTGTTTGATTTTTTTAATAGAACCAAATTGAATTTTCAATTGATTAATATTAACTGTACCAATCTATATAATATTGATATTTCCGGTGGTTTTGCAATAAAAAAGATTTGTAATGATTTTAAAAATAAAGATATTATTTTCAATATTGTTAATTTAGATACTGGACTTAAAAGAGTCATAGACACAATTGATTTTGTGCCATTTGAAATCCATACTACTAATCCAAATAAGAAAAATGGTATTTTATATTATACTGGTAGGTTTATTTGTAAATTAAAAGACGATATCATTGAATTTTTATATTTTTTAGGTGAATTTGTTGTTACATTTTTTTATGTACTGTTTGGAAAGCTAAAAATTCGGTTTAATGAAATATTTTATGAAGTTGAAAATAGTGGTGTGTATGCTATTCCAATAGTATCTTTAGTTGGATTGTTATCTGGCATAGTGTTATCTTACCAGGGAGCTGCTCAGCTTGAGAAATTTGGGGCAAATATATTTATTGTTGACCTTATAAGTCTATCAATATCCAGGGAAATGGCACCACTTTTAACATCCATAATGGTAGCTGGTAGGTCAGGTTCTTCGTATACTGCTAGAATAGGATCCATGATGTTAAATCAGGAAATAGATTCTTTAAAAATAATTGGCGTATCACCAATGGAATTATTGGTGGTTCCTAAACTAATTGCAATGTTAATATCTTTGCCATTATTAATTTTTATTGCTGATTTAGTTGGAATTGGAAGTGGAATATATCTTTCACATTTTTTATTGAATTTAGACTTTACTACAATGTTAATTCGTTTAAAATCTAGTCTCTCTTTAATATCTTTTTTAATTGGTATTTTTAAGGGGTTTATTTTTGCTGTCCCAATAGTTTTAATTTCTTGTTTTAGAGGATTTAGTGTTAGATATAATTCTGATGAACTTGGTATTAAGACTACTATGAGTGTTGTGAATACTATCTTTATTGTTATAGTGATAGATGCTATTTTGTCTATATTATTTCAAAAAGTAGGTATATGAAATCAATAATTCAAGTTAAAAAACTCTATACCATATTAAATAACAAAAAAATTCACCGTGATTTAAATTTTTTTATAAATTCAGGTGAAATTTTCGCTATTATTGGGGGTAGTGGGTCTGGAAAAACTGTACTTTTAAGGGAGTTACTGGGATTAATTACTCCTTATTCTGGATCTATAAAAATTTTGGGTATTGAAGCAAATTCTCAGAAAAGAGATTTCAGGAAAATTATTGAAAAGGATATAGGCGTATTGTTTCAATCTGGAGGACTTATTTCCTCTTTAAATGTTATACAAAATGTAGTCCTACCTTTGAAGGAGAGGACCAATTTAAATGAAGATGTTATAAAACACCTGGGACTATTTAAGTTGAGTTTGGCTAATTTTCCTTTGGATTCTATTTTTTTGTATCCCAGTGAACTCAGTGGTGGAATGGTTAAGAGGGTTGCCCTTGCAAGGGCCCTTATTATGGATCCTAAGATACTTTTTTTAGATGAGCCAACTTCTGGATTAGATCCTGTTTCATCTAAATTGTTTAATAAAACCATTAAGGAGTTGAGGGACTTACTCGGTATTACTATAGTTATGATTACACATGACCTATCAACTATTAATTCAATAGTTGACAGGATCATAGTACTTCTAAAAGGAGAGATAATAGCACAAGGTAGTGTAAATGAGGTCAAAGATGTGGATCACCCATGGATTAAACAATATTTTAAAAAAAATACCTAGGAGGCCAGGTTGGATAGAGATGTACATTATGTAGTTATTGGACTGTTTGTAATATTAAGTGTCATAAGTCTTATTTTAGTGGTAATATGGTTAAGTAATACAAAATACAAAAAAGAGTATAAATATTACATAGTGAAGTTTAAGGAATCAGTTTCAGGTTTAAATGTTGGTTCTCCTGTAAAATATAAGGGGATAAAGATAGGGTCAGTTGAGAGTCTGGCCATTGACAGCGAGGACCCTAACACAATCGATGTTACAGTAAAAATCTTAAAAAAGGTACCAATTAAAGAAGATGCCAGGGCTATTTTGACCTATCAGGGGATAACAGGTCTTGCAAGTATTGAGATAAAGGGAGGATCAAGACATTCTAAAGAATTACCAGCACGGGAAGAAGAGCCTTATCCAGAAATAAAAACTGAACCCTCAATAATTACCAGACTGGATACCACATTGAGCAGTTTAAGTGGACAGGCTGAGATGTTAGTGAGAAATTTAAATTATTTATTGGATAAGGAGCACGTAAATAAACTCATAAAAACTGTGGACAATATAAATTCAGTGGTTGAAAATGTTGCCAATCACAATAGAGATATTTCATTAGTTATTAAAAATATTTATAAAACTTCTAAAGAACTTCCTGGATTGGTTGACTTAATGGCAAAAAATGTTAATCACCTGTCAAATGATTTTACTAAACTGTTATACCATACAAGAAGAGATGAAGAATTAATAACAAAATTATTGGTTTCAAAAACCAATGATTTTTCTGCTAAATCCAATATGGTTATGGATGAAACTTTAAAAACATTGAAAGATATTCAGAATACTCTCAGTAAAATAAAAATTTTGCTTTCAAATATAGAAGATAGGCCTTCAAGTATTATTTATGACGGTATGTTAACAAAACCAGGACCAGGAGAGTAATAAATGAAAAAAATATTATATCTTTTATTTACGATATCTTTTACATATTCTTGTTTATCAATGCCAAAAAAGAATTTGGTTTACCATACACTGGATATAAGATTAGATCAACATGGTATCAATGCAAATACAACAATCTTAATTTCTGATATTAAAGTTTTACCACCATATGATACAAAAAAAATATGTTATAGCTATAGAGATAATGAGGTTGAAAACTATGTATATCACCTGTGGGCATCACCAATATCAGACATGTTACTTTACTCTTTAGTATTTTCTGGAAACCCCACATCTAGAATTAGGTTTATAACACAAAAACATAACGAAAATGAGTCTACACATGAGTTAAGAATAGTTGTTAAAAACTTTCTCCACAGAATTCAAGGAGACAAATCATATGTTATTGTAGATATGATTTTCTATATTTCTAAAAAAGGAATTATCAAACAAATGCACTACCATGAAAAAATATTTTGTAAACAAAACACCCCATATGCAGCTGTTGTGGCCTTTAATAAGGCCTTAGATAAGATATTTAATGATGTGATAACTAAAATAGTGTGGTAGGTAACACAAAATACAAAACTTTCCACCGTCCCCAGTTTATTTATACTCAAGAGCAATCAATACCTATAAAATAAAAATGAATTAT
>NZ_BAAIEW010000039.1:0-16673 GCF_054654515.1 Desulfothermus okinawensis JCM 13304
AAACTAAGGGATAAGGGCAATCTGTCCTTATCCCTTATACTATTCATTTAGAGAGGGTATTTTCCAGTTTAGCAATCCTATCTTCTAATTTAGAAATCTTTTCCATGGCTTTAGCCAAATCCTCTTTTTTCACCAGACCCAATGACTTAACAGAGTTTTTTAGCGCATTATTTATCTCTTCCTTATAGGTTTCAAACTCTTTTTCTCCTACTTCGATTATTTCTTTTGTCAAATTTTCTGCTTCCTTAGCACTAATCTTACCTTCTTCCTGTAATCTCTTCATAACCTCTGATACTTTTTTCTTGGTTATAACCACACTACCAAGGCCCGCAAAAATGGCTTTTTTAAAAAACTCAAGCATATATCTCCCCCCAAAAAGAGTTTTTGTTTACTCACTTAAAATCTCATTTTTAAAATTAACTACTGATGGGGGAGTTGACAAGATGTATTTTTTATATTCTTCTGCCTTTGCCATAGATCTATTTAAAAATATCTCTGCTACCTTTTGTTTTCTTAAGTCCTTAGAAGCATCCACAGCCAGTAGACAGGAAGTAATTAAAAATATTCCAAGCTCTACCAACCTCCGTGCGTGGTAGTTTTGGAACTGCGGATCCCCAATTTGTTTTATATATTTTATACAATTATCAAGATATTCCTTTAATTCCAAAACCCCATCCTTTAAGTTTGAATCCTTTATTTGACCAAGGAGTTCATCTCCAAGAGTATTAACCCCTCCAGTTATAACCCCGCCAATGGCTGCGTTCACTTGAAGTTGTGTAGTTCCCTCGTAGATATTTGTAATCCTCGCATCCCTGTACACCCTCTCCACCTCAAAATCCCTGGTATAGCCAACACCACCATGAACCTGTATAGCGTCATAAGCTACCCTATTTGCCATCTCAGTTGCCAATATCTTTGACATTGGAGTGAGAAAAGATGCATATTTTGAATAAGTCTTAAACTCTTTCTTTAAGCTTTTGTCCCTAGATGTTGTGATTTCTTCTTCCAATAATTCCTTTATATCAACTATGTTGGAGGTAAAATAAACAAGCCTTCTTGCTGCCTCTATGTCCACTTTCATATTAATAAGCATTTCATAAACCTGGGGAAACTCAATTATAGGTGATCCAAATTGCACCCTACTCATGGCATACTCATAAGCCATTCTATAAGCAGCTTCTGCTATCCCCACTGCCTGAGCTGCAACTGCCAGCCTTGCACCATTCATAAGAGAAAAGGTGTATTTTATAAGTCCTAATTTTCTCTCTCCCAAGAGTTCTGCTGGAGCTGATGTAAACATTATCTCACAGGTTGGAGAGCCATGTATGCCCAATTTTTCTTCTATTCTCCTAATCTTTATGTGTTCATCCTTTTTATAGATAAAAAGGGAGAGCCCCCTGGCACCTTTAACCCCCGGCTCTGAGCGTGCAAGCACCAGTATTATGTCCCCACATCCATTGGTGATAAACCTCTTTACCCCATCTAAATACCATATACCATCATCTCCTGGAGCTGCCTTTAGTGATACAGCCTGAAGGTCAGAGCCTGCATCTGGTTCTGTCAGGGCCATTGCGCCTGTATAATCACCTGAGCAAAACCTGGGTAAATACCTCTGTTTTTGTTCTTCTGTCCCAAATCTATATATTGTTTCTGATATCTCTTGAAGTCCAAACAGGTTCATAAGGGATGCATCTGCCCTTGATACCATTTCAATGGCCAGGGAATAAATAGTCTTTGGGAAGTTTAGACCTCCATATTTTCTCGGTATAGTAAATCCCATAAAATCTGCCTGTTTTAGCCTCTCAAGTGCCTCTTTGGTGCCCTTTGCATAATGCACTTCTCCATTTTCAAATCTTGCCCCCTCTAAATCCACATCCCTTGCCAGAGTAGCGATAGTATTTCCACATATATCTCCCAATATATCAAGGGCTATTTTATAATTGTCTATTGCATCCTCCACACTTGATGGGGCATAGTCATATACATCCTTTTCCTTAAAATCCTTTTCCTTCAGCAGGACAATCCTCGAGATGTCTATATTGTCAAGCAAAAATAATATGTCACTGTTATCTTTAAAAAAATTAGGCACAGCTAAAACCTCCTCTGAAATTAAACACCCTTTAATACCTCTTTATATCCTTTAATCATCATTGGTAGTACATCCTTTAGATCACCAACAATGCTATAATGAGCCGCTTGAAAGATAGGTGCATCCTTGTCTTTATTTATGGCTAAAATCCTCTTTGAGTTCATGATACCGGCTAGGTGCTGAATTTGACCTGAAATTCCACAAGCTATGTATAAATTTGGCCTAATTGTAACCCCTGTCTGACCAATTTGCCTATCTGGACTTAAAAAACCTGCATCAATAAGGGGTCTGGAACCACCAACCTCTGCCTTAAGTAGCTTGGCCAATTCAAAAATCAACTCCATTGACCCTTCATCAGCAGCCCCCATGCCTGCACCTATTACGATCTTAGCTCCTTTAAGGTTTACATCTCTCTGTTCTATTTTTTGTTCAATTATTTCAGTTACAAGATCTGACCCCACAAAATCTACTGAAAATTCTTCTATATCTGCTTTTTTTCCTGAATGAACGTTATCAATAGCAAGAACCCCTTCCCTCACAGTGGCCATGGAAGGTATGGACTCTGGAGATACAATTGTGGCTATTATATTTCCGCCCCATGCAGGCCTTATTTGAAGGAGTTGGTCTTTATAAACTTTATTTCCTGCCTTATATTCTCCAATCTTTAATTCAGTGCAATCAGCAGTTAAACCAACACGTAAGTTAGATGCCACCCTAGGGGCAAGGTCCCTTCCAATGGGAGTGGCACCAAATAAAACTATATAGGGTTTATAATGTGAAATTGCAGAAATAACTGCCTTTGCAAATGGAATGCTTCTATATAAATATAACTCTTCATGGGATGCGTAAATCACCCTGTCAGCTCCATACTCCCCAAGCTCAGCTAACTTCTCTAAATTATATCCCATGGCCAATCCCAAGACCTTACTGCCTAAATTTTTGGCAAGAGATCTTGCCTTACAAAGGAGTTCAATACTCACATCCTGGAGTTTACCTTTTTTATATTCCAGAAAAACCATTACATTTTTTTCCATCTATTCCTCCTAACCAATTATATGGTCTTCTATTAGGTCTTTAAGGAGCTTTGATATGGCTTCATAAGTTGGCTCAACCTCCTTCCTATCAAATGTCTTGAGCACCACATTCTCAACTTTTTTGACCCTTGTTTTTGAGCCCTTGAGTCCGCACAAATTGGGATCTGCTCCTATAGATTCATGATCCCACAAAAGGATTAATCCATCACCATTTTCCTTTGTGGCCCTTAAAGCCTTATAGGCCATTGCCCTTTTTACAGAAGGTGGTCTTGGAACATTTGCCTTTGATGAGATGGTGAGAAGCACAGGGAGTGGAGATTTAGCTATTTCATAACCATCACCTATATCCCTTTTTACCACAATGAATTCTTTTGTTATCTCTACTATATTAAAAACATATGTTAGTTGGTTTATGTTTAACTTCTCTGCAACCTGCGGTCCTACCTGTGCAGTATCTCCATCAATTGCCTGTCTTCCACAAAAAACTATATCAAAATTCCCCAATTTTTCTATTGCCTTAAACAGGGAGTATGAGGTAGCAAGGGTATCTGAGGCTGCAAATTTTCTGTCACTTAAAAGTATGGCCCTGTCTGCCCCCATATACAGACAATATCTCAAAGCTTCCTCAGCCTTTGGAGGTCCCATGGATATAACCGTAATAAAACCACCACATTGGTCTTTGATTTTTAGGGCCTCTTCCAGGGCACATAAATCCTCAGGATTAATTATGGCAGGGAGGGCTTCTCTGTTCACTGTGCCATCTGGCTTCATGGCATCCTCGACTATATTTGAGGTATCAGGCACCTGTTTTACCAAAACAACCATTTTAAAATTCATTTTATCCTCCAGTAAAAATATTTCCTAGGGGGGTTTAAATTTGCAATATTGCACATTTAAAATAAAATGTATAAAGTTATTAATTAAGTTTGGAAGTAGAACATCTATAGATTTTGAGTTATCTTGTCAAAAAAATAAATAGTGTTTCAGAAAATAAAAACCAATTTTTCATGGAGAACTAGCAATGAAGAGTTATCGTAAGGAACTTTGGCTTAATGTCAAGACCAGAAGGGGTTTTGTAAATATAACCCCTGAGGTGGAAAAATGTGTTAAGGAAAGTGGTATAAAGGAAGGTCTTATGCTCATAAATGCAATGCACATTACATCTTCAGTATTTATAAACGACGATGAACCAGGCCTTCATCAGGATTTTGATGACCTCCTAGAAGAATTAGTTCCCCATGAACCTGTGACAAAATACAAGCACAATGTATACCTCCATGCTGTGGGAGAAGACAATGCAGATGCACACATAAAAAGACAGATTATAGGACGCGAGGTGGTTATTGCAATAACAAATGGAAAGATGGATTTCGGTCCCTGGGAAAAGATTATTTACGGAGAATTTGACGGAGGGAGAAGAAAAAGGGTACTCATCAAAATTATTGGAGAATAACCTTATCCAGTAAAACTGGTTAACAATCGGACACTGAAAATCAACAAGTTCTACACATAGTTAATCTATATCCACATATAGCTCTTCCTCATCTTCAATAATTTCAAAAAAATTCAAAAGATTTACCAATGATAATGTCTTTTTTACTGCCCCTGATGGATTTAATAAATATAATTTTGCATTCTTTGTTTTATTTACATTGTTTAAATGCACTAAAAACCCAATGCCAGAGGAGTCCATAAAATGAATATCTGATAAGTCAAATACTATAGATTTATCACTGCCATGTTCGTCAATAAATTTCATAATTTCTTCTTTCAATTCCTCAACAACATCCAGGGTCAACTCTCCTGAATACTTTATAATATTGTACTTTTCCCCTTCTTTAAAATCCAAAGTTTCCATTTCAATTCTCCCCTCTTATAATTTGTTATTCTTAAACTTAAGCCATAATGCACTTCTATCATCCCTATACATTGGAGGAAGCTCTAAACAATTATTAAGATAGTCTTCCAGCATATCCAAATAAAATTCCTTTTCCTTGCAAAAGATCTCTGCCAGTAATTTTTTAAAATTATCAAATCCCCAAATATTATCCCTGTCCAGATTCCACTCATAATATCCATCAGTTACAAGCAAAAGACCTCTTGCATTATTTATTGGCACATCTTTTATCTTAAATTCCTGAGGGAAAAAGCCAAGTACACTAAAATCTGCCTCCAATAACTCTATGTAATTTTCATTTGTTATCAACATCCCTGGACAATGACCTGCATTAATATATGATAATTTTTTTTCTTTAATATCTATATCAGCTGCAAATAGAGTGACAAAATCTATATCTTCTCCTATTACATCTATTAGTTCATTATTTATTATACTAACTGTCTCATCTAAGGGCATATAAATTTTTTTTGACATCCTAGCAAGTGCCCTTACCATGGCCATTATAAAGGCTGCCCTTGACCCATGACCTGATACATCAGCTATTACTGTCCTTAAAATACTTTCCTGCACTGGAAAAAAATCAAAATAGTCACCACTGGCCCTCCCTGAGGGTTCATAAAAAAAATCAATAAACACTCCAGGGAATTTAACCACTGACTTAGGGAGAAGTTTTTGTTGCAAAATACTAACAGTATCAATTTCTTTAGATAGACGATTATATGCAATTGTCAATTGCTTATATAGTATCACATGCCTCTTTGCTACATTTAACCTTGCAACTATCTCCTCTTCACCACAAAAAAAAGGCCTTATTAAAAAATCATCTGCTCCCTGGTTTAAAAGATCTTCCTTTTTTTCCAGTTCTGATTCATCCAGTATAACCAATATATATACATCAGAATCATTTGCCTGGTCTCTAATATAATTTATAACTTCATTGGAAAATTTGTATGAATTGACTAATATTATATCTGGTTTTAATAGATAATAATCTTCCAGAAAAGTATTTGAGTCCTCACTGTATTTAATCTCAACTGAATCCCTTTCAAAAAACACTTTCTTAAATGCTTTATCTAAAAACTCATCTTTTTTAGAACAAAGTATCTTTATTTTTATAGAACTTATCATAATTACATATAATCACTATCCAAAATTAAGGTTACAGGTCCAAAATTACACAAATTAATTTCCATATTTTCTCCAAAAATCCCCTGTTTAACCCGTCCTGGGACAATTTTTTCCAAATCCTTTATAAAGGCATCATACAGTTCTCTGGCTTCCTTATAAGAAGCTGCATCTATAAAAGAGGGTCTTTTACCTTTTCTCATATCACCGTATAGGGTAAACTGAGAAACTACCAATATTTCTCCGTCTATATCCAGTAAACCTAGATTAAATCTACCCTGTTCATCTGGAAAAATCCTAAGATCTGGAATTTTTTTTACAATTTTGTTCCACACCGGGGAGTTTCTCACCTCTTTATCCTTATTTGAAAATCCCACTAACAGAAAGAGGCCTTTTTCAATCCTAGACACACATCTGTTCTCAACCATGACTTCTGCAAATTTAACCCGCTGTATTACTATTTTCATATCTATTCTTCCATTTCCATAAAGTAGGCCCAGGATCCTGTATTTTCTGCAACACCCACCTGTTCTATCTCCACATTCTCAAATGGCTCAAGTTTTTTTGCCATCTCTTTATAAATGTACATTGCAAGGTTTTCAGAGGATGGATTTATCTTATCAAAAGGAGGGTAATTGTTCAAATGGATATGATCTAAGGGATCAACAATTTCATTCAATAATTTTTTTAATATCTTAAAATCTATTAAGTATTCCACCTTCTTGTCCAACATACTGCCCCTAACAATTACTTCCACAATAAAATTGTGGCCATGGAGATTCTCACACTTTCCTTTATAATTCCTTAGTTGATGGGAAGAACTAAAATGGGATGATACCTTTAGCTTATAAATTGGATTTTTTTTCATATAAAATCTCTCCTGTTCAAGGGATAAACCGTGTTTTGTCTTTCCAATGGCTAATTTCCTTATCAAATTTTTCCGTTAATGCAACACAAAATTCTGGACCGAGCCTTATTTCACAGATAGAGTCTTTAAGTAACACCCTTAAATGGACTGGATTTGTACCAGGATTATTCTTAATTATCTGTTTTAAAATCATAAGATTTTTATTGGTTAATGAATTTTTTTCAACTTCAATTACAAAGGGTTTATCATCTCCTACTTTTATCTGTTCCAATAGTTCTGCATCCAGGCAAACAAAATTAATTTTCTTGTAATTTCCTTCTCCATCTGATGCTGTTTGCTCAATTTCCTTTAAGTCGGTTTTCACCCTGCAAAAAAGGGGAGTATCGCTTTCCAAATACCTTTTTATCTTCTTAAACATATCTGGAAATAGAACCATTTCAGCGATACCAGACAGGTCTTCTACCTGACAAAAGGCCATCTTATCACCTTTTTTGGTGAGCTTCTCTTTAATTGAGGTAATTATTATTGCAATATTTGTTTCACTACCACTGGTAAGTTCCATACACCTCTTAATTGAAGTTATATCCAACAGTCTAATTTTATTTTTATATTTGAGTAAGGGATGAGAAGATACGTAAAATCCCAGGGCCTCTTTTTCATACCTCAATTTCTCATCCTCTTCCCACTCATGTATATTTAGATCAGAAAACCTCTCTTCTTCTTCCATTATATCCCTTGATACACCCTTGGTGTATTCCAAAAGGGTTGGTTCTAAAATGTTTGGCCTTTTTTTTCTCCTGGCCTTTTTTTGGGCTTTACCAACTATTTTGTCTAGACTATCAAACATGCCCCTTCTACTATGACCAAATCCATCAAAGGCACCACTTTTTATCAAATATTCCAAGACCCTTTTGGTAATTTTTCTCAAAGATACCCTACTGCAGAAATCCCATAGAGACTTATAAGGTCCGTTTCTCTTACGTTCAGCTATGATCTCCTTGACCGCATTAATCCCCACATTTTTGATTGCACACAGTCCAAATAATATGGCGTCTTCCTGGACTGAAAAATATTCAGAACTTTTGTTTATGTCTGGTTTCAGGACCTGGATTCCCATGTCCCTACATGCATTTATGTGTGTTATTACCTTATCTGGATTCCCAACCTCAGAAGTGAGCAGGGCTGCCATGAACTCCACTGGATAGTGGGCCTTCATGTATGCGGTTTGATAAGAGATCAGTGCATAGGCAGCACTGTGGGACTTATTAAATCCATATCCTGCAAATTTTTCCATTAAATCAAATATATAATTAGCTGTATCCTCGTCCACCCCATTTTCTTTTGCACCTTTTAAAAATTTTGTCCTCTGCTCTGCCATGACCTCTGGTATTTTCTTTCCCATTGCCCGCCTCAGGATATCACCATCTCCAAGGGTATAGTTTGCAAGGTCAGAGGCAATCCTCATTACCTGCTCTTGGTACAATATTACACCATAGGTTTCTTTTAATATTGGCTCCAATTTGGGATGGGGATAGGTTACCTCAACCCGGCCATGTTTCCTCTCTATAAAATCATCCACCATACCACTATCCAGGGGACCAGGTCTATAAAGGGCCAGCAATGCTATTAAATCTTCAAAACAAGAAGGCTTAAGTCTTATTAATACATCTCGCATTCCAGAGCTCTCTAGCTGAAACACCCCATCTGTCTCCCCCCTGCAAAGGAGTTCAAAGGTCTTTTGGTCATCCAGGGGAATTTCTTCTAAAACTACATTGTCTTCCCTATTTTCTTTGACAAACCTAACTGCATCACTGAGTACTGTTAAGGTCTTAAGCCCCAAAAAATCAAATTTAATAAGCCCCACCTTTTCCACCATCTTCATATCATACTGGGTGACCACTTCACCCTTTTTCCCCAGATATAGTGGTAAATATTCCATCATGGGCTTATCAGAAATCACTATCCCTGCAGCGTGGGTAGATGCGTGTCTACAAAGTCCCTCAAGACGTCTTGATACCTCTATAAGCTCCTTTACTTTTGGGTCTTCTTCTGCCATTTTTTTTAGCTCAGGCTCACTCTCCAGGGCCTTATCAATGGTCATTTTAAGTTCATTTGGAATAAGTTTCGCTATTTTGTCTGTTTCCTGATAGCTGAGTCCAAGGGCCCTGCCAACATCCCTGACAACTGCCTTTGCCTTCATGGTACCAAAGGTGGTTATCTGGGCCACATTGGTTTTTCCGTATTTTTTTGTTACATACTTTATAACTTCTTCCCTTCTATTATAGCAAAAATCCACATCAATATCAGGTAAACTCTCTCTTTCAACATTTAAAAACCTTTCAAAAAGAAGATTATACCTTATGGGATCTAAATTTGTAATCTTGAGCGCATAGGCAACAAGGGAACCAGCAGCAGATCCTCGCCCAGGACCAACTGGTATACCCTTTGACTTTGCCCAGGTGATAAAGTCCTGAACAATCAAAAAATATCCAGGAAAACCCTTTTTACAAATAACATCTATCTCAGTCTCTAGACGATCAAAATATTTTTTTTCATTAACAGGATACTTAATGGCATTTAACCTCTCTTTTAACCCCTCCCTCGCCAACCGCTTAAACTCTTCTTCCAGGCTCCTACCATCTGGAGGCTCATAGACAGGAAAATGGTGGTCACCAAGCTGAAGCTCCACCTTACATTCTCTGGCAATTTTCAGGGTATTTTCAAGGGCGTCGGGAACATGAGAAAAATCTTTTGCCATTTCATCAGGAGACTTAAAATATAATTCCATGGAACCAAAACGCATTCTTTTTGCATCATTAAAACATGAATTGGTCTGGATGCACAGCAAAATATCGTGAGCATGGGCATCTTCTTTAGTTAAATAGTGACAGTCATTAGTTGCAACTAAAGGCAGGTTAGTTGCTTTTGATAGCTCTATTAATCTTTCATTTAGCTCCTTTTGTTCATCGAGACCATTTGCCATGAGCTCTAAATAAAATCTGGAAGGAAATATTTGAGAATATTTTTTTGCAACAGAGATAGCTTCATCTATTCCGTCTCTCATGAGCACATAGGGGACTTCTCCCTTAAGGCAGGCTGAAAGGGCTATTAAACCCTCATTGTATTTTTGAAGTAATTCAAAATCTATCCTGGGCTTATAGTAAAACCCTTCTAAAAATCCCAGACTCACCAATTTGATTAAGTTATGATAACCTGTCTCGTTTTTGGCCAAGAGCACCAGGTGATAACCTATCTCACCACTGGACCTGCCATCCTTCTTTGTCCTGTGTTCTGGAGCAACATAGACTTCGCATCCTATAATGGGTTTTAAGCCATATTTTTTTGCAGTAAGATAAAATTCCAGACATCCAAACATTGCCCCGTGGTCAGTTATTGTCACTGTGTCCATACCAAATTCTACTGCCCTCTCACACAGGTCTTTTATCCTTATGGCTCCGTCTAAGAGGGAATATTCTGTGTGGCAATGTAGGTGCACAAAATCCATTTTTGTTTTCCTCCAGCAAAAAAATAAAAAGGGCAGGAACCCCTGCCCTTATAATTAACTGTTTGAAATCTTTCTTTATAACATGGAAGCTACTTTTTTGGTGAGTCTTACAAGCTGATTTGAAAAGCCAGATTCATTGTCATACCAAATAATCAACTTAGCGAGCTTCCCCCCTATGACCTCAGTGAGCAACCCATCTACTATACCTGCATAGGATGTAGACACATAATCTACAGAAACCAGGGGAATTTCTGTATAGTCCATTATACCTTTGAGTTCACCTTGAGAGGCGCTTTTAAGAGCATTATTTACATCTTCCCTACTTACCTCTTTTTCCAATTCAACTGTCAAATCCACTAAAGACACATTGGGAGTGGGAACCCTAATAGCCATGCCATTTAACTTTCCCTTTAGATCAGGGATAACTTCTGTAACTGCCTTTGCTGCGCCAGTTGTTGTGGGAATCATGGACATTGCCGCAGCCCTTGCACGCCTTAAATCCTTGTGGGAACCATCCAAAATCCTCTGGCTCATTGTATAAGAATGCACAGTGGTCATAAGGCCACGAACAATAGAGAAATTTTCGTGGATTACTTTAGTTGGTGGTGCCATACAGTTAGTTGTACAGGAGGCATTGGAAATTATGTTGTGTTCTGGCTTTAGGCTGGAATCATTAACCCCCATTACAATGGTGATATCAGAATTTTTTCCTGGAGCTCCAATAAGGACCTTTTTTGCGCCACATGCAAGGTGTTTTTCACAAGACTCCCTATCCCTGAACTTTCCAGTGGTCTCAAGTACAATATCAACTCCAAGATCACCCCATTCCCATTCACCAGGCCCTTTTCTGGTGACCTTAACCTGTTTACCATTTAACAAAAAACCTTCATCATTTGGAATAACTTCACCATCAAATTTCCTATGAACTGAATCATACTTTAATAGATGGGCCAGGGTATTGTTATCCGCACGGGCATTTACTGCAACTATCTCCACATCTGGATCATTTGCAAGGAGCCTTGTTACATAACGGCCTATCCTACCAAAACCATTCAGACCTATCTTTACAGCCATCTTGCCTTCCTCCTTTTTTAAAATTTTTAAACTTGTTATTTATTAAAAATACAATAAGTTATCTCTGGAAAAATTCAACACAAAAATTTTTTCAAAAAACACTTTACCCTCGTGTGGTTATGGATTAACTGGTATCAGAAGGTTCATCATATCTGGCTTCTCATTGTATGCAACTTATCTAACCTAGAGCAATAAAAATTTCAAGTATGGGTAAAAAAAATAAATCAAGGGCTGATCAGCTATTAGTTGAAAAAGGACTAGTAGAAAGTAGAGAAAAAGCCAAAAGGATTATCATGGCATCTCTGGCATTTATTTATAAAAAAAACTACCTGGAACCAATAAAAAAGCCAGGGCAATTAATTGATGTAGATGAAAAAATCGTTCTAAAAGATACAGAGAGATTTGTCAGCAGGGGAGGCATAAAACTGCTTACTGCCATAGAGGAATTCAAAATAGAGTTTAATGACAAAATCGTCTTAGATGTGGGAGCCTCCTCTGGAGGTTTTACTGACTGTGCCCTTCAACACGGTGCAAAAAAGGTGTATGCAGTTGACGTGGGGTATGGCCAGCTCCACTATAAACTCAGGACAGATCCAAGGGTAGTAAACCTTGAAAAAACTAACATTAGATATATAGATACCAATATTATTGGAGAGAAAGTTGATATTGTAACCATAGATTGTTCCTTTATCTCCTTAACTAAAGTGATTCCCCCTTCAGTTCAATTCTTAAAAGATAGAGGAGAGTTAATATGTCTTATAAAACCACAATTTGAACTAAACAAAAAAGAGGTTGGAAAAGGAGTTGTCAGGGATGTTAATTTGCAGCAAAAGGCCATAGATAAAATAACCAATTTTGTAAAAACTAAATTTAACTTCAGACTTGCTGGAATCGTTCCATCAAAAATTAAAGGACCCAAAGGCAATCAGGAATATCTGGCTTATTTTATAGAAAGGAATGAATAATATTACTAAACTCCTTTAGCTGATCTTTAATACCTTTGATAAAAAGCGCATTCCTATTATTCCAAAGATTCTCAGGAATGCCAGTAAATTCTAATCTACCATTTTCAATAACAAATATATTTTCTCCCAGGTAAAATGCCTCTATTGGATCGTGGGTTACATGGATAATTGTGAGGGAAAAACTCTTTTTTATTTCTTTTAAAAAAGCCATTAATTTCATCTTCAGATGAAAATCAAGACCAGTTAAAGGCTCATCTAAAAGTAATACCTGTGGCTTTGTTACAATGCAACGTGCAAGTGCAACCCTCTGAGATTCACCGCCACTGAGCTCCCTGGTATAGCGATCCATAATATGATCAATTTTAAACTCCTTTGTTATTGTAGAAATAAAAGGAAGATCAACTGGAATTTTTCTCGCTTTATAAGGAAAAATAATCTGATCTTTAACTTTCATGTGTGGGAAAAGGCCAAGATTTTGCGGTAGATAAACTATATTTCTCTTCTCTGGAGGGAGATTAGTTATATCTCTTTCTTCCAACTTCACATAGCCTTTATTTATCTTCTCAAATCCAGATATAGCCTTTAAAGTAAGACTTTTTCCAGATCCACTGGGTCCAAGAAATATATTATAACTATCTTTCCCTACACTAAACCTGACCTTTAGACAAAAATTGTCCGTGTATTTATTAAAAATACTGACGTCTAGCATATTTTTTACTAAAATACATTAACATAGAAAAAATAGCCACACACACCAAAATTACAATCACTGTAACCGGTCTGGCTGATTTTAATCCATATTCTTCAAACCTTTCATACATAAGAATTGGTGCTGTTTTTGGATAATATGCAATAATCAAAATGGCTCCAACCTCACTAATGCTTCTGGCAAAGGCTAAAATTGCGCCCCTTAAAATTGAAGGAAAGGCTAGAGGAAAGGTTATGTGAAAAAAGGTATAGCTACGAGATGCCCCAAGGGTCCGGGCAACCATTTCCATCTCCGGTTCAATACTATCAAATCCACTTAAAGAGGATGATATTATAAAAGACAAACTCACAAATAACATGGCTATTATAATTCCATATGCTGTGTCCACAAAGGAAATATGCAATTTATTAAAAAAGGATCCCAGAAGAGTCCTGTCATTAAATAGGGAAAGCAAAGCTATACCAACTGCAACATGGGGTATTGCAACAGGAAGGTTTATAATACCTTCTACAAGGGAGTTTGCCTTTAATAATTTATTTTTACTCAATAAATAGGCTAGAGGTATACCCATTATACAGCCCAAAATTGTGGATGATAGAGCACAACCTATTGATAAGAAAATTGAAGACCACACTGATTTATCTATAAGTGTGGAAATTAAAGATTTTGCTGATATTTTTATAAAAATGTGAATAATAGGAGAAATTATAAAAAATAATGTCAATATACTCAAAATACATACTGATTTTCTAAAAAGATTTTTAAACATATGACCCAATCAATGTCCTCTTTGACGCCCATCCTGCTAAAACTGCTTTTTTTTCACACTCTGGTGCATGAACCAAAACCAGATCAACCTGTCTATCTTGCAACAATTTAAGTGCATTACCTGAATCTGGTTTTATCCAACAGATTGATACTGGATTTTTTATTGTAAATTCTTGTGAAAGAACCTTTAAAAGGCCAAGCTCTCCAGAACTACCTGTAGCCAATCTCAATCTGTTTGGACTAAAATATATTGCCTTACACTTTTGACATCTTAAAGGATTTGCTGAAATAACCTTTGCTGGATAAATAGGTGTTTGACTATATTTTAAAAGAATTTCTTTTCCCCTATAACCTGTAACAAAATCTTCAAATAGCTTTGCCTCCTTAGGGTGCTTTGAATCTTTTAACACACTAATTCCATATACAATTGGCTTTCCCTCAACTTCCTTTTTGTTAAATAGAGTTATTTTTGCTTTCTTATAAAATTTTATATAATGAATATTTCCAAGATTAATATCAGGAGGCAGATTTATATACATAAGTCCATGTTGCTTGGCTACACTCTTATATTCAAAACAATAATCAATAGCACCACTTTCAAGTAGACCCAATAGTCCCACTGACTTATGTCTTATAAAAAGTTTTTTTCTTCTTGTCTTTATATCAAGTGGTGCAAAAAAATGTACTCCATATTTAGCTTGTTTAATCTTAATATTTGTATTCTTAGTTAAAAGATTATTTAATATTCCTTTATTTTTATAATAAATAGATGCTAAACCAAGAGATAAGACCGTTCTATATCCGCATGGATCATCATTAGGATTTGAAAATCCCCATTTAACTTTTTCCTTATTTAATATTATATACCAATTATTTTTATTTATTTTTTTTGAATAAAGCGATCTTGATGTATAACATAAAACTAATTCATTTCTTGCAAAGAGTTTCACATAATCTGTATATTTTCCAAATAACATTTGAGGAATTAATGAATAATCGGCAACTGCAATTACATCACAAGGTTTATGTATTTCTGTAATTTTTCTTATTGCCTTCACACTTCCACTTATCTCCCGCCTTACATCAATATAGGGATATTTTCTTTCAAATTCTTGTTCCATTTTTGCAAATGGCACAGATAAGCTGCCAGCATGAAAGACCTTTAAAATAATCTTATCTCTGGCGTAAACCAAATTAGGAGAAATGAAAATAAGAAATAGAAAAACAAAAAATAATCTTTTTATTTTTTTTAACATACTAGTTACCTTCTATAAATTTTTTCAAAAAAATTTTTTAGGAAACTTTATTAAGACTTTAAGTTAAAATTATTTTGATATTCATATCTAAATTTTAAAAATAGACCAAAAATGTAATTTTTGGCGATTTTTAGTATTTATTGTATAACAAAACACATTAGAACTGATAAAAAGAAAAATAAAATAACTCATTAAAATTTTATATCTAATTGATATCATAGAATATAATATCCAATAATTTTTTTATAAGACTTTGTTTAATAATTTTTATTCTACTATGTCAAGATTTTTTGTTAGTTTTTTATATTAAAAGTAATTTTTTTCTAAAAAAATAATTACTAACTGCTATATTGACAATTTTTATCCATCTTATTAATTGTTAGTTAATAATTTTCTAAATTTAACCATCAAATTAAATATAAATTTGGAGGTTGTTATGATCAAATTAGAGGTATTTCACAGTGGGAATCCAGCGTGAAGGACATGTAAAATGGCTATAGGAATAGCCAAGGAAATGAAGGATATATTTAAGGACAAACTGGATTTAAAGATATATACTATGGATTCAGAAGAGGCAAAAAAATATAATTTTAAATCCTCCACCAATATGGTTTTAGATGGAGAAAGGCTACATATTAAAACTGCTCTTGATAGTGAAAAAGTAAAAAATCTAATTCAGGAAAAGTTGGCCAGACAAAAATAAAGTCTTAATGGTATAGGAACTTTAGATGTCCATATTATTTACCACCAAGGAAGTTGCAAACTACCTGAAAATAAATGAAAAAAAAGTTTATCAACTGGTAAAGGAGGGCGCTATTCCTGCAACCAGGGTTGCAGGAAAATGGCTTTTTCCAAAAGAAATGATTGATCAGTGGCTAAAAAGAAGCGTAAAGACTAAGCAGGATATTTATATTGCTGGAAGCAATGATCCTTTCCTTAGCTATTTAATATCCATTTTTACGAAAAAGTATTTTCCAGATATATTAATTTTTTATGCAAGTATTGGGAGTGCAAAAGGTCTTATATCCCTTTCTTCAAACAAAGCAACTATTGCAGCAACACATCTTTTTGAACCAAAAAGTGGAAAGTATAATCTACCTTTTATTAAAAAATATTTAAATGACACACCTGTGGTAGTTGTAAATCTGGCATATAGGGAACAAGGATTTCTTGTTAGAAAAGGAAATCCCTTTCAAATAAAAGAAGTAAAAGATTTAACTAAGCAAAATGTTCGTTTTATAAACAGAAACCAGGGTTCTGGTACAAGACTTTTATTTGATTATCTAATGCAAAAGTCTCAAGTAAAGAGCTCATCTATAATTGGATATGACACAGAATTAAATACCCACCTAGATGTAGGTCTTTATGTATACAGTGGAA